>JAERMP010000339.1 GCA_016844515.1 Thermoleophilia bacterium
CGGCATCTCGTATTCGTCGCGCCCGACGATGAGCTCGGGATCGCCGCCTCCGGGCGCGATCCGAAAGACGCCCTGGAAGCCAAGCCTCCGCTTGCGCGGATGCCCGAAGCCCGGGAAGCGCCCGTACCACGGGTCGGAGAAATAGATCGCTCCGCTCGAGTGGACGCAGACGTCGTTCGGGCTGTTCAACTCCTCGCCCTCGAACTCCTGGGCGATGATCTTCCGCGTCCCGTCCGGGCTCTCCCGCACGAGCGCGCTCGTCACGTGCTCGCAGACGAGCAGATTGAGATCCGCGTCGTAGGTCATCCCGTTGCACTTGTTCGAGAAGTTCCTGACCTCGACCACCGTGCCGTCGGGTGTGTACTTGCGCCGAACGTCACCGGGCATGTCCGAGAAGAGGAGATAGTGCTCGGTCGGGTGCCAGATCGGCCCCTCCGTGAACGTGAAGCCGGTGGCGACCCGCTCGACCTGCGCGCCTTCCTCGACGAGCTCGTAGATCGCGTCCGACTTCGCCTCGATGCCGAGGCCCGTATCGGTGCTCGTCACCGTGCCCCCTTTCGTCAGGGAAATGTCGACCCGACTCTAATACGGGCGCGGCGGCGTCGTGCTAACGACGAGGCAGGAAGATCGAGCCGGCCAGGTTGGGCGTCTCGCGCATCAACGCGTCGATGGCCGTTACGAGCCTGCCGAACGTCCGCGGTTGACCGCGCGGGAATTGGCGATCGGTCGTGAGGATCATGCGACGCACAGGACGTCCCTCCGCAAGCGCGGCGGCCTCCAGCGGGATGAAGTCCGACACGTTCTCCGTGACGAGCGCGCGATCTGAGGCAAGAGCAGCCATGAACAGATCGCGGTCAGGCGCGGCCCGAAGACGCGCGAACTCACCCTCGTGGACGGAGACGACATCGTGGCCGCGCGCTCGTAACTGCTCGGCGAGCGCTACAGGAAACATCTCATCGAGGAGGAGCCTCACTCGAGGAGGCGTCGTTCGCGCTCGAACGCCTTTTCGAGCTGCTCAGCCTCCTCTTCGACCATTGCGATCCACTGGTCGATCTCCTCGGGGTACTCGGAGTAGTAGCGCGTCGCAATGCGGACACGCTCAGGTGGAATCCCTACACGCTCGGCGATCGCCTCGATCAGCGCCTCGCCTCTCTCGGGTGCTCCTACAACGGCGACGATGACCTCCCATACGTCCGGCCCACCGACAAGGACGGCACGGCGTCCAGCAGGCCCCGTTCGGAAGAAGACGCCCGGGTGGCGCTCGGTGCGAATCCCCTCGTCGATGTACCGCTGGGCAAGACGCGCCATCGGCTCACCGCTCTCTGCGCTCCGCCGCCGTAGCGCTTTCACCGTCTCGGCCTCGATCCGGACTGGAACGCTACTCATGTAGTCAAGTGTAGTCGATCCTGGTTATCGCATCAAGGCGCCGCCGTTGACGTCCAGCGTCGCGCCGGTGATGTAGCCCGCGTCGTCGGAGACGAGGAACGAGACGAGCGCTGCCACCTCCTCCGGGCGGCCGAGGCGGCCGACAGGGATCGAGCTCACCATCGCGCCGAGCCGCTCTGGGGGCAGCGCTCGAGCGAGCGGCCCGTCGATCGCCGCCGGAGCAACGGCGTTCACGGTCACACCGTGCGGCGCGAGCTCGGTCGCAGCGCGCCGCGTAAGCGCGACGACAGCAGCTTTCGACGTCGCGTAATGGACGCCCGAGGCGCCGCTCGCTTTCTGCCCTGCGTCACTCGCGAGGTTGACGATCCTGCCCGAGCCGCGTTCTCGCAGATACGCGCCGACAACACGGCACCCGAGGTACGTGCCGCGCAGGTTCGTCGCGAGCACGTCGTCCCACTCGTCGAGGTCGATCTCGAAGAACGAGCGGAACTCGGTGCGAGCCGCGTTGTTGACGAGTGCGTAGACGTCTTCTCCGAACTCGGCGCGGACGTCATCGAGCAGCTGCTCCCATGAGGCGAGCTCGCGCACGTCGTGCTCGAACGCCCGAGCGTTGTCGCCCAGCTGCGCAGCCACCCGCTGAACGCCCTCGACGTCGGTGCCGGTCAACGCAACGCGGTATCCGTCGGCGTGGAGCCGTCGTGCAATCGCCTCGCCGAGCCCGCGAGCCGAGCCCGTGACGATGGCGACCCGAGTCACTCCACCTCGACGTGGATGCGCTTCTTCGCGTCCTTGAGGAACCCGCCCTCTCGCTGCCCCCGCACGGTAAGGATCTCGGAGAGGATCGAGAGCGCGGCGCCGATGTCGAGGCCGCAGGGGCCCATGATTCGCCCCAGCTCGGCCTCTGCGACGCCGGCTTCGAGCAACCGCTCCTTCCGTCGCTCCTGGTTTCGGCGCGAGCCGAGCGCGCCGATGTAGAACGCCTCGGTCGCGAGCGCTCCGATTAACGCGGGCTCGTCGAACTTGTCGTCGTGCGTCAGGACGACGATCGCCGTCTGGTGATCGGGCTTGATCTGCGCGAACGCCTCGTCGGGCCACGCGACGATGAGCTCGTCCGCGGACGGGATCCGCTCCCGTGTCGCGAACTTTCCGCGCGCATCCGCCACGATCGAGTGCCAGCCGAGGAGCTTCGCGCCGCGGCACATGGCCTCGGCGGTGTCAACGGCGCCGTAGATGAACAGCCGCGGCGGCGGCCCGTACCACTCGGCGAACACCTTGGATCCGTCGTCGAGTGCGAGCAGACGGTTTCGCCCGCGCCGAATCAGCTCGTCGAACTGCGCGACGGCCTCCTCGAGACCTTCCCCTACATGCTCGCCCGACTCGAGAACGAGTACCTTCGCGCCGACCACATCGCCCTCGACGGCCGTGAACAAGATCCCGCGCTCCTCCGACTCGCGCAGCTCCGCGAGTCGGTGCAGCAGCTTCATTCCACCCTCTCTATGAAGACGTCGATCTCGCCACCGCACGGGAGCCCGACACTCCACGCGACGTCGTCGTCGATGCCGTACGAGAGCATTTTCGGCTCGCCCGTCGCGAACACCTCCTGCGCGCTCTCGAACACGTCGCTCTCGACGCAACCGCCTGAGACGGAGCCGCACATCTTCCCCGACTCGGAGATCGCAAGGCTCGCGCCGATCGGCCTCGGGGCCGAGCGCCTGGTTGCGACGACCGTGGCGACGACGATTTGCTCACCGTCCTTCCTCCACTCCTCCACCTCGGGCAGGATCTCTTTCACGCTGCGTGCCTCCTTTCGATGCCGGCGAGCACAGCTCCCAGCTCTTCCAGACTTCGGAGATTATGGCCAGGGAGGAAGCGATCGACGAATGGCAGCGCAGCCCGCATGCCGCCGGCGAGCGGCTGGTACTCCGGATTGCCCTTCAGCGGATTCACCCAGACGACCGCGTAAGCGGCGCGCGCCAGCTTCGCCATCTCCCTCCCGATGAGGTCGGGATCGTCACGCTCCCAGCCGTCCGAGACAATAACGATGACGGCACCGCGCGAGAGTGCTCTGCGTCCATAGACGGCGTTGAACTCCGCAAGCGAGGCGCCGATGCGCGTGCCGCTCCCCCAATCGATGGCGATCTCGGATGCTCGCGCGAGAGCGGCCTCGGGATCGCGTGTCGCGAGGTCGGGCGTGAGCCGGGTCAGCCTGGTGCCGAACGCGAAGGCCTCGACGCCGGCGCCCGTGCCAACGATCGCGTGCAGATAGAAGAGCAAGGCTCGCGCGTACGCGTCCATCGAGCCGGAGACGTCGCAGAGCACGACGAGCTTCCGCGGCACGGTCTTGCGCGCCTTCCACGTCTGCTCGACTGGGTCGCCGCCTGTCCGCAGCGATTTGCGGCAGAGCCGACGCAGGTCGAGCCGGTCGCCTCGGGGATCAGGTGAACGGCGGCGCGACGTCCGGCGCGGCCGCGTATGCGCGATCGCAGCAATGAGACGCCGCACGCGCTCGAACTCCTCGGGGGTCATCTCGGCGAAGTCCTTCTCGCGCAGCAGCTCGTGGCCAGAGGCGCCGCGCTCGAGCGGCTCGCCGGACTCGAAAACCTCCTCGTCCTCGTCCGGCTTCGAGTCGAGTGTGTCCCGGGCTACCTTGTCTGCGAAGCGTCGCCGGTCACGCTGCCGCACGAGCGGCGCTACGGGCCCGCG
>JAERMP010000028.1 GCA_016844515.1 Thermoleophilia bacterium
GAGGGGCGATGGGAGAACGATCTGCACGCACGCCTCCGGGAGCGAGGGTTCCAGTTCTGGGCGGCGTCAGGAGCGACGATCGAGCACGCGAAGGACTTCGGCTTCCTGGAGTTCGCATCGCAGCGGTACCACTATTCGCGCTCGTTCGCAGGTATCCGGAACCGAGCGCTAGGCGCACGTCGCTGGCTGTACGCGTTCGGGTCCCCCCTCCTCATTCCGCTGTCGCTCTGGCGCATCGTCAGGAACGTCCGAGCGAGACCCGGCTACGGTCCTGCGCTCCGCCGAGCCGCGCCACTCGTCTTCGTCTACTCGGCGATCTGGGCGTGGGGCGAGCTGGTCGGGTACACGCTCGGTGGCGGGCGGAGCATCCTCAAGGTTCGGTAGCGACGGCATGCGGTTCGGGATCGACGCGACAGGCTGGAACAACCTCCGAGGCTTCGGCCGGTTCACGCGCAACGTAGTCGCCCGGCTCGTCGAGATCGACCTCGACGCGGACTACGTCCTGCTCGTGGATCGCGTGACCGCGCGTGAGACGCTTCCAGGGAGAGCGGAGATCAGGGTGCTGCACACGCGGATGCCTCCGAGAGAGGCGGCCCGAGCCGGCTCGAACCGCGGGATCGCCGAGCTGATAGGCGCCGCCCGCACGACCAGGCGGGATCAACTCGACGCGTTCCTCTTTCCCTCCCTGCACACGTGGTTTCCTTTCCCGGGCGCGCCGGCGGTGGTCGGAGTACACGACACGATCTCCGAAGACCTGCCTGAGCTGGCATTCCCGCGCAGGCGCGATCGCGTTCTTTGGAGACTCAAGCAGCGCCTGGCGCTGCGGAGTGCGCGCCGAGTCTTCACGGTGTCCGAGGCTGCGCGCGCCGCGGTGTGCGGTCACCTCGGTCTCCCGAGCGAGGCGGTCTCCGTCGTTCCGGAGGCGCCGGATCCGGTGTTCGCGCCGCGGACCCCGGAGGAGATCGCCGTGGCGAGGGAGGAGATCGGGGCGCCAAGCGGGTACGTCCTCTACGCGGGCGGGATCAGCCCCCACAAGAACGTCACCGGGCTGGTCGACGCCTACGCGGCAGTGCTCCAGCGGATGCCGGACGCCCCGTCACTCGTCCTCGTCGGCGCGCTCGAGGGTGAGATGTTCGCTTCGTCGGCGGCCGAGGTTCGACAGAAGATTACGCGGCAGGGACTGGACGGACATGTGCTTCTTCCTGGCTTCGTGCCCGACGAGACGCTGGCGCGCCTCTATGCCGGCGCCACCGTCGTCGTCAACCCGTCGCTCGGGGAAGGCTTTGGCTTGCCCGCGGTCGAGGCTGCGGCGTGCGGCGCCCCGCTCGTGCTCAGCGACCTTCCGGCGCATCGCGAGTCTCTCGGCGACGCGGCGGTCTACGTCCGTGCGGGTGACACGTCCGCGCTCGCGAGCACGCTCGAGCGAGTGCTTCGCGACCACGAGCTTCGACGCGCACTCGGGCTCCAGGCGACGGCGGCGGTAGCGGGGATGACGTGGGACGCGGCTGCTGACGCTATCGCTGGGCTGCTGCGCGAGGCAGCGCAGCGATGAACGAGCGTCCGCTCTCCTTCTGCATGGTCACGACGTTCTACCCGCCGCACCACTTCGGCGGCGACGCCATGTACGTGCACCGACTGAGCACCGAGCTCGCGCGCCGTGGTCATGATGTCACCGTCGTCTACCCACCCGATGCCTTCGGCACGCTCGGGGGACGCGCTGAACATCGCGAGCCGGCCGACGAGCGCGTGACCGTCGTGCGCCTCGACGGGCGGCTTGGCCCCATCGCTCCGACGCTCACGTACCTCACTGGCCGCCCCGCGCTCCGCGCATCCCAACTCCGCGCGGTGCTCGAGGAGAAGCAGTTCGACGTCGTTCACTTCCACAACGTCTCGCTGGTCGGCGGCCCGGCCGTGCTCGCCTACGGGTCAGGTGTGAAGCTCTACACCGCGCATGAGCACTGGCTGATCTGCCCGATGCATGTGCTGTGGAAGAACAATCGGAGGCCGTGCGAACGCCCGCAGTGCCTCCGCTGCACACTCGCGTTCCGCCGCCCGCCGCAGCTGTGGCGGTACACGTCGCTGCTCGAGCGGTCGGCGGCGCACGTCGACCTGTTCCTGTCACCGAGCCGGTTCACGGTGCAGATGCACCGCGAGCGCGGCTTCGCCTCCCCCATGCGCCACCTCCCGTACTTCGTCCCCTCGGAGAACGTCGCTCCTGCCGAGCCACACGAGCGAAAGCGGCCATACTTTCTCGTCGTCGCCCGCCTCGAGCGGCTCAAGGGGATCCAGACTCTGGTTGAAGCATTCCGCCGCTACGACGCAGCCGATCTGCTCGTCGTCGGCGACGGGACGTACGGAGATGACCTCCGCCACATGGCGCTCGAGCTCGAGCACGTGCACTTCCTCGGACGACGCTCCTTTCCGGAGCTGCAATCGCTGTACGCGGGTGCGGTGGCACTCCTGCAGCCGTCTATCGGATACGAGACGTTCGGAATGACTGCCGTCGAGGCGTTCGCGCAGGGCGCACCGGCTGTGGTGCGGGACCTGGGAGCGCTTCCCGAGACGATCGCGGACAGTGGCGCCGGCTTCACGTACACGGCGAACGACGAGTTGATCGTCGCTATGGACCGTCTCCGGCTCGAACCAGAGCTCCGGACCGAGCTCGGAGAGCGCGGGCGCCGCGCCCACCGGGAACTCTGGTCCGAGGAACCGCACCTCCGGCAGTACCTCTCGCTGATCGACGAGGTACGAGATTCTTAATGCGAGATAGGAACACCCGCGGCTGGCGGCCCAGGCCGTCGCAGCGTGCGCTTCGTCCCCGGCGGGCGATCCGGTTTCACATCGAAACTCTAGGGGGAGACAGGGCGGGAACCCTGGCTACACTTCGAGGAGGGAGCGACGAGGCGTTCGGGGGAGGAACGTGATGAGATTCGGCGTGGACGCGATTCGCCTATCCGGGCAGCGATTCGGGATCGGGCGTTATACCGAGTACCTGCTCAAGCACTGGAGCGACTTGCTCGAGCCCACGGAGCGCGTCGTGGTCTTCGTCCGCGATCCGTTCGACAAGGAGGCGCTTGGCCTGTCCGACGCGATCGAGGTGCGGATGCTCCCCTCGCGAATGGGCGGCGTCCTCTGGGAACACTTCGTCCTCGCCCGTCACTGGCGCGAGGTCGACGTCATGTTCGGCCCGAGCTACACGGTGCCGCTCAACTACCGAGGCCGCACCGTCGTCGCCACCCACAGCGTCAACGAGGTCCAGGAGGGCGCACACACACGGTGGTACGACATGACCTGGAAACAGCGCAACCGCATGAGCGCCCGCAAGGCAGACGCTGTCATCGTCCCCTCCGAGTCCGCCCGAAAGCACGTGATCGACGTGTACGGGATTCCTCCGGATCGGATCGACGTCGTCCCGGAGGGGGTCGACGACTCGTTCCGGCCCGTCGAGGACGAGCAGGTCCTCCGCGAGACGCGGAAGCGCTTCTTTGGGGAAGACCGCCCGTACGTCCTCTTCGTCGGCAAGTTCTCGCAGCGCCGGAACATCCCGACGCTAATCCGGGCATTCGGAGAGCTCAAGGCGCGAAACGGGCTCCCACACGGGCTCTTGCTCTACGGCGCCAACGTCCACGACCTGCCGATCGAGGAGATCACGCGAGAGGCCGGCGTGTCGGACAGCGTCGTCCAGATCAACGAGACGCTCGCGCGGCACGAGGACATCATCCCCGTCTACAGCGCCGCCGACCTCTACGCGTTCCCGTCGGCGTACGAGGGCTTCTCGCTGACGGTATGCGAGGCGATGGCTTGTGGAGCACCGGTGGTGACGGTGAACAAGGGAGCGGTCGCGGAGATCGTGGACGGTGCAGCGATGACCGTCGAGGAGCCCGACGTCCCGAGCCTGGCCGACGCGATGGAACGAGTGCTCGGTGACCGCGAGCTCCACGCGACCCTGCGCGCGAAGGCGCTCGAGCGGGTACGGCTCTTCCGCTGGGAAGAGACCGCGCGGGGAACCCTCGACGTGCTGCGCCGTGCCGCCGCTTCCTGAGGTAGTAGAGGCACACCGGGCGGCCGCCTCGATCGAGGGTGTGCGAGTCGTGCCGCTTCGTCAGATCGCCGACGAGCGTGGCACCGTCTACCACATGCTGAAGTCGAGCGACCCGCACTTCGTTCGTTTCGGCGAGATCTACTACTCGTCGGTCTACTCGCGCGTCGTCAAGGCCTGGAAGCGGCATCGCCGCCTGACGTCGAATTACGCCTGCGTCAGCGGCGCCGTCAGGCTCGCGCTCTACGACGACCGGGACGGCTCCACGAGCAAGGGTACGGTCGCGGAGCTCGTGATCGCGCCAACCGCCGAAGCGTACGTGCTGGTCGTGGTCCCGCCGTGGCTCTGGCACGGCTTCCAGGGGATCGCGGACTCGGTCTCGGTCCTCGCCAACTGCGCCACCGAGCCGCACGACCCGGACGAGGTCGAGCGCCGCGAACCACATTCGCAGGAGATCCCTTTCGACTGGACAACCCGCGCTTGAGCGTCGTCCTCGTGACGGGGGCGGGTGGCTTCGTCGGCTCGGCTGTCGTGCGGCGGCTACTGGTCAGCGATGCCCGCTTCTCGGACGGAGCACCGGTCGAGCACGTAGTCGCCCTCCTCCGTCCCGGGGGGTCCGCGGAGCGGCTCGAGGAGCTGCCGCGCGACGGCACGTGGTCGGTGGAGCACGCCGACGTCGCCGACAGCTCCGTGCTTCGAGCTGTGGTGGAGCAGACACGGCCGCGTGCGATCGTTCACGCAGCGCTCGACGCACGCGTCTACGCCGAGGACGACGAACGTCTCATCCGCGATCCGCTCGAAGCGCTCTTCGGCGGGTTGAGCGGGACGGCCACCCGCTTCCTCCAGGTCGGCAGCGCCTGGGTGCTCGAGTCAGGCGAGGGACTCGACGAGTCGGCGCGGCTTGCTCCGCTCACTCCCTACGCCCGCAACAAGGCCCGTGAGGAGGCGCTCGTGCCAACCCTGGCGAAGCGTGCTGGGATTCCGTGGGTCAACCTCCGCCTCTTCAACCTCTTCGGCCAGCACGAGAAGCCTAGTCGCCTCCTCCCCTCGCTGGTCGCCAAGCTCTCGCGTGGCGAGACGGCCGAGCTGACGCAGGGGGAGCAGGTTCGCGACTTCAACGACGTCGACGTTGCGGCCCAGGCATTCGTCGACGCGCTCGCCGCGCCGGATCATGCATGCGGCGCCGTCTACCACATCGGCTCGGGTCGAGCGACGAGCGTCCGCGAGCTCGCGCTCATGGTCTCGGAGATCGTCGGTGGCGAAGATCTGCTCCGGTTCGGTGCCGCCGGCGCCGAGGACGAGGGCGTGCCCGCCCTAGTCGCCGATCCGTCGCGCGCAACGCGCGTGCTCGGCTGGCGTCCCGACCGCGATCTCCAAGCGCGCCTCCGCACAGCGGTGGAATGGTGGATCGCCAGGAGCGAGCGCTCTGCGAGAGGAGTAACTGCGTGACTGCCTGCCGGGGCTGCAGGAGCGAGCGCCTCTACCTCTTCCTGCCGCTTGGCGACCATCCGCTCGCCAACGGCTTCCTCCGCAGGGAGCAGCTCGAAGAGCCCGAGCCGCGCTTCCCGCTCGACGCCTACGTGTGCCTCGACTGCGGGCTGATCCAGGTCGCCGACCAGGTGCCGCCGGGATACTTCCGGCACTACGTCTACATCCCGTCGACGTCGGACCAGATGCACGGTCACTTCTCGGGACTAGCCGACGCGGTAAGTGCGCGATTCCTCTCGTCCCCCGACGACCTGACGATCGACATCGGCTGCAACGACGGTCTCTTCCTCTCGTTCCTCGTCGAGCGAGGCCGTCGGGCACTGGGCATCGACCCCGCGACGAACATCGCCGTGCTCGCCCGGGAGAAAGGCGTCCAGGTCGTCAACGAGTACTTCACACCCGACGTCGCGAGCCAGGTCCGTGCTGAGCACGGGCCCGCTCAGGTCGTCGTGTCCACGAACACCTTCCACCACATCGGCGACCTCGACCCATTCACCCTCGGAGTCACCCTCCTCCTGGACGACGACGGTGTCTTCGTGGTCGAGGTACCCCACGCGCTCGAGCTCGTCGAGCAAAACGAGTTCGACGGCATCTACCACGAGCACGTCTCCCAGCTCACCGTCAAGTCGTTTGTCGACCACTTCCGCCGCTTCGGGCTCGAAGTCTTCGACGTCGAGCCGCTCGCAGTCCACGGAGGCTCGATGCGAGTCTTCGCGCGCCCGGCGAAGGACCGTGCGACCACCGCTCCCGGCGTGCAGGCGTGGATCGACCGCGAGACGGACCGGGGTCTGTTCTCCTCGGCCACGTACGACAATTTCCGTTCTCGCGTCGAGAAGATCCGGTCCGAGCTCCTGAGCCAGCTCCGACGGCTGAAGGCGGAGGGTAAGACTATCGCCGGCTACGGCGCGTCCGCCAGGGGCAATACCCTGCTCAACTACTGCGCGATCGGGCCGGAGACGCTCGAGTTCGTCGCCGACCGCAACCCACTCAAGCAGGGGCTCTACACGCCCGGGATGCACATCCCGGTCGTGCCCGTCGAGCAGCTCCTCGAGGAGCGACCGGACTACGTCGTCGTGATCGCCTGGAACTTCGCGGAGGAGATCATCCGGCAACTCGACGACTATCGTCGTCGGGGTGGGCAGTTCATCCTGCCCCTGCCCGAGCCGTCGCTGCTCAGCTGAGCACGACCCGCTCGCCGCTCGCCGCCGAGCGGTAGGCAGCCTCGATCACGCGCAGGACCTCGCGTGCCTCGCGCGCGCTCGAGGGTGGCTCTCGGTCTTCACGGATCGCCTCCACCACCTGACTGAGCAGTCGGGCCGTGCCGAGTACGCCAGCGTCGCGTGGATTCCGAGCGAGAACCTTCCGGCCGGATCCGCGCTCGGCCCAGGCGACGCCGCCGACGCCAAAGTCGAAGCGCACTCCCGTTCGCTGAGCCCGTTTGAGACCGATTCGCACGTTCGCTCGCCCGCCGAGCGAGGCGCGCAACGACTCGTGCTCGCAGTCGGCACGAACCTCGACGTACCGAGTTGCAGCCGCGCACAACCGATCGATCGTGATCTGCGCGAGGCGTCCTTCCGGAAACTCGAGAGTGACGAGGTGAATCGCATCGGCCTGGCGCCCGGGTTCCAATCCGCTCGAATGTTGTGCGTACACGGCGTGCGGCGTCTCGCCGAAGAGCGTCAGGAGCAGATCGACGAGATGGACTCCGCCCTCGAACAGCGTTCTATTGGGCATCGCAGCGCGCCAGGCGACGGGCTCATCCCATGGCGCGAGATCCATGAGCTGCCAGATCTGACAGAAGACGAGACGGCCAGCATCGGCGGACCCGATTCGCTCGCGGAGCGCCTTGAAGATCGGCTTCTCACGAAACTCGTGGTTGACGGCAATGACCCTGGACGCAGCGGAGGCGGCGGCGATAACCGTGTCCGCTTCGTCCACCGTCGACACAAACGGCTTCTCGCAAAGGATGTGCGCGCCGGCCCCGAGCACGCGAAGGCAGAGCTCTGCGTGCGAATCGGGTGGCGTGGCGATGACGACGAGGTCCGGACGCGAGCGCTCGAGGAGCTCGTCGAGCGTCGCGTAGGCGGGCGCGCCGCTCTCCTTTTCCCAGGTGGCACGCCGCTCCGGGTCGCTGTCGAACCCGCCCACGGCCTCGACCGTTCCCTTCTGGCGACGGAGCGCCGGCAGATGAAAGGCGCGAGCCGCCCAGCCGAGACCGACGTAGGCGATCCTCACTGTGCCTCGTCCTTGACGGCGAAAACATGGAAGAACGGTCCGACGAGCAGTAGCCCCGACCGGACGACCCTGATGCCACGCACCGCGTTGTAGAGGCGCATGAGTCGGCGTTCGAACCCGCGGGCAAAACGTTGCGAGACCTCGGGGACGGCGGGCGATTCGATCGTGACGCGAAGGCCCGCGCCTTCGAGAAGCCGCCGCAGCGTACGAGACGAGAGCAAGCGAACGTGGTCATAGGGTGTCCCGCGCACGCGCTCGACATACCAGCGTGCGGCCCGGCGAGGCAGAAGGCCGACCCCCCAGAGCCGCACGTGCGGCTCCAGACCGAGCGAGTAGCGGTTCGGAGTTGCGAGGAAGAGCAACCCGCCAGGCGCAAGAACGCGAGCGGACTCGAGGACGAAGAGCCGCTGATCGGCGACATGCTCGACGACGTCGCCGGCGATGACGAGGTCGAACGCCCCGTCGCCAAAGGGAAGAGCCTCGGCGCAGCAGCAGGCGAGCTCCACGTTCAGGCCGAGCTCCTCCAGCCGCTTTTTCGCGAGAACAAGCCAGCGCATCGAAACATCACTTGCCACAACGGCACTCTCTCGACGTGCCACGACAGCGGCAAGCGCGGCCGTCCCGCAGCCCACCTCGAGCACGCGGTCGCCCGGTCCGAGCCGACGCCCAAGCCTGCGCTCGACCGCGTCGACATACGACTCCGCCTGCTCGAGCGCGGCGATGTCTCTCGCAACGAAGCGCTCGATGAGCTTTTCGGGCTTGTCAGTCATCCGCCAGTGCTCGCGTAGGAGCCCGCCGAGGTCGACGTCCTGCGCGCGTTCGGCGAGCGCCTCGGCAATTTGGGCATCTTCGAGCCGGGACGTGTACGGGTCGGAATACTCGAGTCGCAGGTCGGGCATCCCTGCGATGGCTTCGCAACGCCGTCCACAGCCAGGACAGGTGGACTCCGTCATCCGATCGATCGCGGCTCTACAGGACGGACAGCTGTACGCCGTCGAGCCGGCGGTGGAAACGAGATGGGTCACTTCGAGACGTTGCGACGGGATCCGAGTAGATACGCGACGACTCCCACGGGTACGGAAGCGACACCGGCGAGGTGATGAAGTGCGTGGAGTCCTACACCCGCGACAGCGCGGAGAGGCCCTTGTCGCCGCCAGAGAAGTGCGTAGAACGATCGATTCAACGCCACGAGGGCCGCGAGCGACGCAACGGCAAGCCGGGGCCTGCGAGCCGCGGCACTGACGAAAGCCAGGAACGAAAGACCCGCAGTCAGACGGTGCCTCCACCCGAGATTGAGAGCTCTCGACGGCGCACCGCGCTCCAGGAGGAGGAGCACCCACGGAACCCCACGACGCCGCAAGTCGGTCGACAACATCTGGCCGAGACTCCAGCGCTTGAGGTGCGTCCCCTGCAGCCCCGGATCGAGCACGACTTTCCGCCCATCGTCCGCAAGCCGCATCCCGAGCTCGATGTCCTCCACGGACGGGTGGTGATATCGATCGGCGTCGAACCCTCCGGCGGCAAGAAAGACATCTCGTCGGATCGCGCCGAGTCCCGCCCAGAAGGTGGACGCTTCACCAGGGGACGACTGGTGCACGAAGTGATGGAGGAGATTGCGAAAGCCCGTGACGACACCGTCCTCGATCGGTGTGTCGTCGTACGAGCCGAAGACGGCGACGAGACTCGGGTCGGATTGGAAGGCGGCGCGGATCCGTGTAAAGGCGTCGTCGTGGACGACGACGTCCGCGTCGATGAAGGCGATGATGTCACCCGATGCCCGCTGAGCCCCTTCGTTCCGTGCAGCGGCAGGACCCGGTGCCGCCGCATCGGTGATGACAATGAGCTCGTCCGGCGGCTGCGCAGCGTCGCGAATCGCCGAGACGCACGCGTCGAGGGTGGCCGGCTCGTTCGTCGCCGGAACAATCGCGCTAAGACTGGCCACCGCTCTGATGTTAGTGACAGGCCGAAAACCCCAACCTGGACGAAAGATCGGATTGCCGCCTGACGTGCGCGTCCATAGCCTGTTGTGAACGGGAAGAACGATGCCGCTCATCCTCACCTATCACGCCATCGAGGCGACTCGCTCGCCGTTGTGCTGCGATCCAGGGCTCTTCACGGCGCATGCAGACATCATCGCCGAGACGCGCTTACGTTCGGTAACCATTCGCGAGCTCGCCAAAGCTCTCGCCGCCGGGATCGCGCAGGACGCAGTGGCGATCACCTTTGACGACGGGTTCGCGAACGCCGTCGAACACGCGGCGCCGCTTCTCGAAGAGCGCGGCCTGACAGCCACGATCTTCTGCGTCGCTGGACATCTCGGAGGCACGAACGACTGGCCCAGTGCGCGTGATCGTGGGCCTCGAGCCCGACTGGCCAGCGCGTCGATGCTAGAGGCACTGGCGACCGAGGGCTTCGAGATCGGGTCCCACGGAATGGAGCATGCCCCGCTCACGGGCGCTTCCGAAGCGACGCTTCTCCAGGAGCTGAGCACCTCCCGCACCGTCCTCGAGGACGCCGTGGGAACAAGCGTCACATCATTCGCATACCCCTACGGCGCCCTCCCCGGAGGGGCGGGGCGCAACGCGGTCCGCCAATCCTACGACGCGGCCTGCACAACGGCATTGCGGCGAGTCTCCGCTGACGACGACCCGCTTCTTCTGCCACGCATCGATGCCCACTACGTGCGAGATCCTGATCTCCTGCGTCGCGCACTCGAGGGCGGACTCCGGGCGTACCTTCGGGCACGAAGTCTTGGAGCGCGCGGCCGGCGCAGGATCGTCAAGGACTACACCAGAGGGAATCCGCGTCGGAGCCTGTCCGAATGACCATGGACGCGGTGTCGCCGCTCACGCAAGATTGGATGCGATGAGGACCGTGATCATGGCGGGAGGCCTCGGCACGCGCTTGGTCGAGGAGACCGAGGTGACGCCCAAGCCGATGGTGGAGATCGGCGGCTCACCGATCCTCTGGCACATCATGAAGATCTACGCGGCCTGCGGCTTCAACGAGTTCGTGGTCGCGCTCGGATACAAGGGCACAACGATCAAGAACTGGTTTCTCAACTACCAGTACCTCGCAAGCGACCTCAGCATCGGGTTCCGCACCGGGGCGGTCGACCTCCACGACGGCGATCGGGAGGACTGGCTCGTCCATCTCGTCGATACGGGGCTCCACCCGCAGACCGGGGGCCGGCTAAAGCGCCTCGAGTCCTGGATCCGCGACGGGACGTTCATGATGACCTATGGCGACGGGGTCGCGGACGTGGACGTGGGCAAGCTGCTCGAGTTCCACCGGGGCCACGGCAAGCTGGCGACCGTGACGGCGGTGCGACCACCGGCGCGCTTCGGCGGTCTCAGCTTCGAAGGCGACCACGTCACTCGCTTCGCCGAGAAGCCGCAGATCGGAGAAGGCTGGATCAACGGCGGCTTCTTCGTCCTCGAGCCGCAGGTGCTCGACTACATCGATGGCGACGACACCAAGTTCGAGCACGAGCCGCTCGAGCGTTTGGCCGAGGCAGGCCAGCTCGTTGCCTACCGGCACGAGGGTTTCTGGCAGTGCATGGACACCCTACGGGACGTGCGCCTGCTTCAAAGCCTGTGGGAGAGCGGCGACGTTCCCTGGAAGGTTTGGGACCGGTGAGGGCCCAGGGGGCGAGGCACGCAGACACACCGCCGCGTAGCGTGTGGACGAGATGACGACCCGAGCCGACGAGCTTCGGGCGCAGATCCTCGAGCTCGTCGAGGAGTACCACGCTGCCCAGTTCGGAAACGGCGAGTTCCGACCCGGCGAATCAACCGTGCTCTACGCGGGACGCGTCTTCGATGCCGACGAGCTGCTTCATCTCGTCGACTCGTCTCTCGACTTCTGGCTGACCACCGGCCGCTACGCGCAGCGTTTCGAGCGGGAGCTCGCCCGCAAGCTCGGACTCCGGCACGCGCTCCTGTGCAACTCCGGCTCGTCGGCGAACCTCCTCGCGCTCACTGCGCTCACCTCGCCGAAGCTCGGTGATCGCCAGCTCCGGCCGGGCGACGAGGTGATCACTGTCGCGGCCGGCTTTCCCACCACGGTCAACCCGATCGTCCTGAACGGGCTCGTGCCGGTCTTCGTGGATGTCGAGCTGCCGACGTACAACGCGTCGATCGAGCAGCTCGCGGCGGCCGTCGGGCCTCGAACCCGCGCGATCATGATGGCCCACACACTTGGCAATCCTTTCGAGGCGGACGCCGTCGTCGAGCTCGCTAGGCGCCACGACCTCTGGTTTGTCGAGGACAATTGTGACGGACTCGGCTCGACGTACAAGGACAAGCTCACGGGAACATTCGGGGAACTCTCGACCCTGAGCTTCTACCCGGCTCACCACATCACGATGGGCGAGGGCGGCTGCGTCCTCACGGACCGCCCCGAGCTCAAGGTTCTCGTCGAGTCGTTCCGTGACTGGGGGCGGGACTGCTGGTGCGAGCCGGGCGAGGACGGCACGTGCGGCAAGCGCTTCGGCTGGCAGCTCGGGGCGCTGCCACACGGCTACGACCACAAGTACATCTTCTCCCACGTCGGCTACAACCTGAAGCTGACAGACATGCAGGCGGCGGTCGGCCTCGCCCAGCTCGCAAAGATCCCGTCGTTCGTCGACGCCCGCAAGCGCAACTGGCGGATCCTGCGCGATGGGCTCGCGCCTTACGAGGAGTTCCTCGTTCTGCCCGAGCCGACACCCGAGAGCGATCCGAGCTGGTTCGGCTTCATCGTCACCGTGCGGGAGGACGCGCCGTTCACCCGCGACGAGATCGTGCGGCACCTCGAGGATCGGAAGATCGCGACGCGGCTGCTCTTCGGCGGGAACCTCACCCGCCAGCCCGCCTACGAGAACGTCGACTTTCGCGTTAGCGGCGACCTTTCCGTCAGCGACACGATCATGGAGCGTGCGTTTTGGATCGGCGTCTACCCTGGACTGACCGAGCCGATGCTCGAGTACGTCCTCGATGAGTTTGGAAGCTTCTTCACAGCCCGCCGCGCCTGAAGCAGGCGCATTCTTCGACGAGCGTGCGGAGCGCTACGACCGCGCCTACGACGCCCCGGCGGGCTACGCGCTCCGATCGCGGATGGCCGGAGCGCTGCAGCTGCTCGGCTCCGGGCCCGGAGAGGCGCTCGACGCCGGCATGGGCGCGGGACGGCTCCTGGCCGAGCTCACGCAGCGCGGCTGGGCCGTGAGCGGCATCGACGCGTCTCGAGAGATGGTGGCTGCGGCGCGAAGCCGGCTACCCGAAGCGGCATCCCGACTCGTCGAGGGCAAGATCGAGTCTCTTCCGTTTGCGGACGCGTCCTTCGACGCCGTCGTGGCGACGGGCGTGCTGGAGTACTCAGAGCTCGAGCGCGCGCTTCGCGAGCTCGCCCGCGTCCTTCGCCCCGGCGGGCTGGCCGTGGTCAGCTACCCGAATCCGGGCAATCTCTACGGAGTGTGGAAGCTGCGCGTCTGGTACCGATTCCTACGCGCGGCGAGACGCATCGCACGGCGATCCGCGCGGACGTTCCCGCAGGGGTCGCCTGCCGTCCGACCAGACCGTTTCCCGGTGCTTCTCGAGGTCGCAGGGCTCCAGCCGGAGCGGGTGGAGTACACGAGCTTCCTGATCGTGCCGTCGCCGCTCGACGAGCTGTTCCAGCGGACGACCGAGCGGCTCGGACGGCAGCTCGAGGGCAGCGGATCGCGGCTCGGTCGGCGTGTCGCAGGCCAGGTCGTCTACGCGGCTCGAAAGCGGTGACGATGCTCCTTGGCCACAGAGGCGGGTACACGACGCTCGCGCGTGACACACGCGACAGAGGTCATTCTCCGACGAGAGCAACGTGAGCAACCTTACGATCGTCAGCGGCGACTTCTCGTCGGGCACGACGCTCCTGTTCACGCTGTTCCGGAACACCGAGGGGTGCCACTGCCTGTACGAGCCGCTGCACGAGAGGCTCCTGCACTGGCTCGTCTGGCCACCGCGCGTGTACGAAGGTCATAGCTATGTCGGCGCGTATGTCGACGAGTACAGGGGCTTCTCCGAGATCCCGAAGCTGTTCGACCCGGCTTGGGGAGTGAGCCGACTCCACCTCGGGCCCGAAGACGACGCCGATGAGCTTTTTCGTTATCTCGACTACCTCGTCGACGCTTCCCACACCCGCGCGCCGAACGTCGTCCTCAAGGAGAACCGTTTCACATTCCGCCTCGGCTGGCTCAAGGCGAGGTTCCCCCACGCGCACATCGTCCACGTCTGGAGGGACCGCGACGACCAGTGGCGGAGCGTTGTGCGGCGCACTCAGGAGTACCTGGAACGCGAAGACATCGGACAGGATCGGCCCGACTTCATGGGCTTCCGGATGGCCGCCTGGTGCGACGACCTCGCCCCCACCTACCCGGAGCTCGCCGCCGAGCGGTCGTCCTCGGGCTTCGAGCGCTTCTGCCGGCTGTGGGAGCTGAGCCAGGCGGAGCACTGCCGCCACGCGGACGTGTCGGTCGAGCTGGCCGAGCTCA
>JAERMP010000143.1 GCA_016844515.1 Thermoleophilia bacterium
TTGAAGATCACATGGCTGATCGGGACGAGGAGCGTCCGTTCGTCGATCCGCTCGACGATCTCTGCGTCGTCCTCGCAGATGACGACCTCGAGATCCGGCTGCGCCTGATAGATGTAGCGCACGGACGGGAAGTTCCCGCGCTCGTAGACGACGCGGTTCCGCGCCGGGTCGACAGGTCGGAAGCAGGACAGCGCTATCGCCTCGGCGATGGCGACGTTCTGGTGCATCACGGTGGAGCCTGGCGGCGCGCCGATGATCCGGCCGATCTGGTCGCCGACGCGCATCGGCGTCTCCCACCAGCCCTCGGCCCACGAGCGGATCCCGCGCTCCGCCCACATGCGCGCGAACTCCGCGAGACGGTCGGCAGCCTTGCGCGGCATCGCTCCGAGCGTGTGGTTGGCGAGGTAGGTCGTCTTGGCGAGGATCGGGAACTCATCCCGATAGTCGGATAGCTCGCGCACGGCGTGAGCGTAATGGACTAGCGTGCGCGACCATGCGCGTCCGCTTCGACCGCTTCTACACCTACGCCGAGCTGACCGAGACGCTCGAGGCGTGGGCAAGCGAGTTCCCTGGTCTCCTCGAGCTCGGCTCGATCGGTCAGTCGTACGAGGGTCGCGAGATCGCGATCGCGACGGTGACGAATCTCGAGACCGGACCCGCCGACGAGAAGCCCGCAGTGTTCCTCCACGCCCAGATCCACGCGATGGAGTTCACCGGCACGACGGCGGCGCTCCACCTCCTCGACCGACTTCTCCACGGGCACGGACAGGACGAGCGGATCACGCACGCGCTAGACACGCGCGCGTTCTACGTCGTTCCCCGCGTGAACCCGGACGGCGCCGAGGCCGGGCTTGCCGACGGCCGGTTCCGCCGATCGAGCGTGCGTCCTTACCCGCGCGACGAGCCGCAGGACGGCCTCCACCGTGACGACGTCGACGGTGACGGACGGGTGCTGTTCATGCGGATGTCCGACGCCAACGGCTCATGGAAGCCTCACCCCGACGATCCGCGCCTTCTGATCGCCCGCGGGCCCGACGAGGTGAGCGGTGACTTCTACCGGGTTCTCCCTGAAGGGACCATCCAGAACTGGGACGGCGTCACGATCCCCATCGCGCCTCCCCTCGAGGGGCTGGACCTGAACCGCAACTGGCCGGCGGACTGGGCGCCCGAAAGCGAGCAGCAGGGTGCGGGGTCCTACCCGACCTCTGAGCCGGAGGTGCGCGCGCTCGTTCAGGCGATCGTCGACCGCCCCAACATCACGAGCTACATCGGCTACCACACCTTCTCGGGCGTGCATCTTCGCCCGTGGTCGGGACGGCCGGATGACGACTTCCCGGTTCCCGACCTCCGGGCGTTCAAGCTCATGGGGGAAGAGGCCACCCGGCTCACGGGCTACCCGTCAATCTCGATCTTCCACGACTTCAAGTACCACCCGAAGATGGTCATCAAGGGTGGAGACATCGACTGGATCTACGACCACCTCGGGGCTTACGCGTGGGTGACCGAGTTCTGGAGCCCTCAGCGCACAGCGGGGCTCTCCGACTACCACTTCATCGACTGGCTTCGCGAGCACTCTCCTGAGGACGACCTCGCGCTCATAAAGCTGTCCGACGAGCTCGGCGAAGGCTACGTCGACTGGTATCCGTTCGAGCACCCGCAGCTCGGCCCGGTCGAGCTCGGCGGCTGGGACCTCGTTCGCTTCTGGTTCAACCCGCCGCTCTCGAGGCTCGAGGCCGAGATCGAGTCCCATGCCGACTTCGCTGTCTTCCTCGCGCTCGTCTCGCCACGCCTCGAGGTGCGCTCGTTCGAGGCAGAACCGGTGGGCGAGAGTGCATTCCGGATCCGACTTGTTCTCGAGAACGCCGGCTGGCTGCCGACCAACGTCTCCGAGAAGGCGCTCGAGCGGAAGGCAGTCCGACCGATCGAGGTCTCACTCGAGCTCCCCGAGGGCGCTCGCGTCGCGAGCGGACGGGAGCGAGAGGAAGCGGGTCAGCTGGGCGGCCGCGTGGAGCGCCGCCAAGTGACATGGTGGGGCACGGATCACTCCACCAACGAGCGGACGAAGGTCGAGTGGGTTGTCGAGGCCGCCGCGGGCGAACGGGTCGGCGTCGTCGCTCGCCATGAGCGCGCAGGCACCGTGCGCGCCGAGCTCGTCCTCTAGCTAGTTGCGGCGTCCTCGGCGAAGATCCCCAAGTCCGGCTCGCCCAGCACACCCAGCTGATCGAGAGCTGTCAGGACGGCCGCATTCGCCTCGTTGACCTCGAATCGAACAGCCTTGCCGGCATCTTGCGCGAACTGAAGGCAGGCCGCGACGATGCTGGTCGCCACCTGCCTGTCGGTTCCAAGCGTCCCCGCCCAGACGAGGTACAACTCGTCGCCCGGGTCATAGCCGGGAGTCCGGATCAAGGTCGCCGCACCCCTCAGGCTGCCGTCGTCCCAGACGCCCACCAGGGAGCCGGCGACGAGATCGTCACCGCAGAAGAACGCGCGTGCTCGCTCGAGCGGCCATGGCGTCGGTGGATCGAAATGGTGCGTCTCGCAGTACCAACGCTCGAAGAACGCTGCTGCTTCGTCGAGCGTGGGTGGCTGGCCAACCGTCGGCTCCGGCAAGCGCTCGACGACGGCGCCCGGGTCGAACCTCCCTCCCCACGACCGGTCGAGAAGTCCGAACCCGTGTCGGCGCAGGAACCCGATTGCCGCTTCGTCCACGAATCGTCCTCTCGCGCACAACGGCCGCTCGGTGAAGCCGCGCAGCTCACCGAGAAGCGCCGTCCCGATCCCACTCCGCCGTTCCGCCGGAGCGACTTCGATCTCCAGCCAGCTGCGGCGCGGATGCCGCTGTCCGCTGGTGATCGTCCCGGCGGCAACAACGACGCCGTCGAGCTCTGCGACGAGCGAAGACCGCCGGAAGTGCGGATGGTCGACCGGTAGCCCGTGGCTCCCTTCGTGGAGCGAGCGCACCCACCGGTCGTCTCCGTACGTGGCGTCGAGGATTGCGCGGACAGCATCGGCGTCGTCGCTTGCGAATGGCCGCACGCGCATCCGCACGATGCTACTGGGGCACCGGATGGGAGGCGCAACCGACCTTCAGACCAGACTCGCCACTAGTGCTCGTGAGCCGGCTCGTCCGGCTCTGCGTCGCGCACCGTCCGCCACGAGTCCCACGTGATCTTGAGGATCACGAGCGTGATCGCCAACCCCACGATCGGGTCGGCGAGATCGAAGCCGAGCGCGACCCCGATCGCGCTCACCACCACCCCCAGCGAGACGAAGCCGTCGACGCGCGCGTGGTTTCCGTCGGCGATCAACGCCGGGCTCGCGAGTCTCCGCCCCGCACGAAGCCGAACCTGCGCCGCGATCTCGTTCCCGAGGAAGCCGATCACGCCCGCAGCAGCCAACGCGCCCAGGTGCGAGAGCGGCTCCGGGTCGATGAAGCGGAGGATCGTCGCGTAGAGCGCGAAGCAAGCTGAGACGAAGATCGCGAAGACGACGAAGAGGCCGGCGATCTTCTCCGCGCGGAACGAGCGCATGAGGAAGGCGATCCCGACCGGGATGGCCGTTGCCGCGTCGCCGAAGTTGTGGATGAGGTCGGCGAGGAGCGCAACAGAACCGGTAACGAGGAAGATCGCGACTTGAACGAGGGCCGTGGCGCCGAGGATGGCGAGACTCCACCCCACGGCACGGAGGCCGGCACGGGAGCGCATGATCGAGCGGTCGACCAGCCCGTGTGAGTGGCCGTGCCCTCGATCGTGATCGTGGCCATGCCCATCGTGCTGCTCGTGGTCGTGTACGTGTTCCCCCAACGCGGTGGAGACTCTACGGGCCGGTGCTATTGCTCCGAGCCGGATGACGACGCGTGCTCGAGGCGGCCGCCGAGTCGTCTTCCGCAGGGTCGCGTCAGCAGCAGTCGGCGCAGCCCTCGCCACGCCAGCTGGAGATCCCCTCCCTCACCGCGATGCCGGCGACGACGAGCGCAGCGAGCGGATCGAGCCACCACAGGCCGAACAGCGCGTTACCGAGCAACCCGACGAGGACAGCCGCTGCGAGGTAGGCGCAGAGGAGGTTCTGCGTCCCCTCCCCGCGCGTCGCAGCTGATCCGAGCGTATTCGCGAGACGCCGCTTCGCAATGCCGAGCACGGGCATGGCGATCAGGCTGGTCGTGACGAGCACGATCCCGAGCACACTTGTCTCGGCCTGCGCACCTGCAACGAGGTCGCGAAGCGCCTCGAACGTGACCCATGGAGCAAGCAGGAAGAACTGGATCGCGACGAGCTTCTGGGCGCGCAGCTCGGCGCTCTCGGAGTGCAGTCGTTTCCCCGTGAAGCGCCACACGATGACGAGGCTGGCGAAGCCCTCGATCACCGAGTCGAGACCGAACGCGACGAGCGCGATCGAACCCGCGAGAACCCCTGCCGTGAGAGCGACGGCACCCTCAACCGCCATCCAGCCCAGCGAGATCCACGAAAGGGTTCGGGCACGGCGCGCAGCTCTGAGCCACTCCGCATTGCGGTCAGCCGGAGCCGGCAGACCAGCGACGGAGAGTTCGGATGCGCTCACGATTCCATCTTGCCGAAGCGGCCGAGCTCCACCAGACCCGCGTCCCCGGCATGGTCGACCTGCAGCGTTGTGTGTGCGATCCCGAACTCGTCGTCGAGGAGCCGCTCGAGCTCGCGGCGCCGCTGGTGACAGTCCTCGCCACGACCGACGAGCACATGCGCCGAGAGTGCCGGAAAGCCCGACGTGATCGTCCAGATGTGGAGGTCGTGAACCTCGACGACCCCGGGCGCGCCGGCCAGACGCTCGCCGACCGCGCGCGTCTCGATGCCCTTCGGTGCAGCCTCGAGCAGAATCGTCGTCGCATCGCGGAGGATCGACCAGGAGCTGGCCAGGATGAGCACGCCGATCAGGATGCTCACGAGCGCATCCGCTTGAAGCCATCCTGTGGTGAGGATGACGACGGCCGCAACGGCGATCCCGATCGAGCCGAGAAGATCGGCGAAGACGTGCCGCAGGGCCGCCTCGACGTTGAGGCTGTTATCGCGCGCCCGATAGAGGATCGCCCCGGCGGCGAGATTGACTCCGATCCCGATGATTGCGATCACCAGCATCCAACCGCCGAGGACGTCCGCCGGGCTCTCGAGGCGCCGGATCGCCTCGACGAAGATCCAGATCGCGAGCGCAACGAGCGTGATGCCGTTCGCCAGGGCGGCGAGCACCTCGGCCCGCTTGTACCCGAAGGTTCGTTCGGGCGTTGCGGGTTTCGCCGCCAACCAGACGGCGACGAGAGCCAGGGCGATCGATACGTTGTCCGAGAGCATGTGAACCGCGTCGGCAAGAACAGCCAGGCTCCCGGTGAGGAACCCGCCAACCACCTCGACAGCGGTGAACGACGCGGTTATTGCAAGAGCCATACCGAGCGCACGGCGGTGACCAGATCCAACGTGGTGGTCGTGCCCGAGTCCCATTGAGAACGTTTTACCTGGAAGACTGGGCAGCCAGGCGGGCGGGACTCGGCCGAATGCGGCGCCGCGTTCGCGAACAGCGCAGCCACTCGAGAGCAAGGCTGGCCGGCGTTGTTAAGGAACGCTTCACCAGCTGGCCCTTCCTTCCGGACACCGATCGGGGCATGATCGACTGATGCGCCGGATGATCGTCGCCGTCGTAACCGTCGTGGCGGTCGCCGCGTCGGCAGTGGTCGTCGCCATGGCATCGACGACCGCGGCGGGTCTTCCCGCGTACACGGACGGCTACCAGAAGTGGCCGAAGATCAACAAGAAGCCGTTCACGAAGTGCGGCCCCCCGTGCGCACACGGCGGTATCAAGAACGTCTACTCGAGCAAGAAGAAGGTCGGAGCGAAGTACCCGAACGGCACCGTCGTCGTGAAGTCGATAGCGCAGGCCGGCCAAAAGGGGATGCCGAACCAGGTCGCCGTCATGCGCAAGGTCGCCGGGCGCTGGAAGTACATCGAGTACCAGCTGTCGGGGTCGCGTTACAGCGTGATCAGCGTGATCGGACAGGGCCAGTTCTGCGCTTCGTGCCACGCGCAGGCGAAGGCGAACGACTACGTCTTCACGAAGCGTTAGCGCGAGCGTTACGGTCGGCTACGAAGCTGCTTTGCGGCGCTGATACGTCATGAAGAGCGCGACGATCCCGCCGAGAACGCAGATCAAGCCGATGACGATACCGACGACGCCGAGGAAGATCATGAACAGGACGCCGGCGACGATGAGTCCGAGACCGATGATGTTGACGGGCATGCCCCGTGAATTCGCGTCCGCCCATCGGACTCCTGCGCGCTACGACGATCGCACGGACTCGAACGCCGCGATCGCGCGCTCGAGGTGCTCGGACTCGAGCGCAGCGGACATCTGAACGCGCACGCGCGCCGTCCCC
>JAERMP010000144.1 GCA_016844515.1 Thermoleophilia bacterium
GACCCCTGCAAGCAGCACGGCGAAGAGGACGATCCACAGGACGCCGCCCCCGAGCGCCCAGGAACGCCGACGCGTCGCAGGGCGGGTGCGCGCGCGGCCCGCACGTGTGCCTTGGGCAATGGTCGACATCAGACCTTGACCGCCGCCCTCAGACGAGCGGAGCCCGCGCGCGGATTGTGGTCGATCTCACGAGCCGATGGCCGCACGAGCTTCGGCGTCAGGATCCGCAGCTCGGGCTCGTGCCCGCACACGCAGATGGGGAACTCGGGCGGGCAGGTGCAGCCGCGCGCACGGTCGCGGAGGAAGCGCTTGACGATGCGGTCCTCGAGCGAGTGGAAGCTGGCCGCCGGGCCGCAGCATCTCGAGTGCGGCCGGAAGACCTGCCTCGAGGGATTCGAGCTCGTGGTTGACCTCGATCCGGAGAGCCTGAAAGACGCGCTTTGCGGGATGTCCTTCGCCGAAGCGAGCCGGCGCCGGAATCGAGGCTCGAACGACGTCGACCAGCTGCCCGGTGCGCTCGATCGGGCTCTCGCTGCGGCGGCGAACGATTGCGCGAGCGATCGGGCGCGCGTACCGCTCCTCGCCGTACTTGCGGAAGATCGTCTCGAGCTCCCGCTCGTCCCAGGTCGCGATGACGTCTGCTGCGCTGAGCTCATCGGACGTGTCCATCCGCATGTCCAACGGCGCGTCCGTGGCGTACGAGAAGCCACGCTCGGGGCGATCGACCTGCATCGAGCTGAGGCCGAGATCGAGCAGAACAGCGTCGGCGCGGACGCCGTTCCCGGCTAGCTGTGCGAGGACGATGGCGTAGTCGCCGCGAAGGAAGCGCATCTGCACGCCGCGCGTCGACGCCTTGACACGGTCGAAGTACGAACGCACGGTCGGGTCACGATCGATTGCGACGAGCTTGCCGCTGCCTTGGAGATCTTCCGCGAGCAGGCGCGAATGGCCTCCGGCTCCAAACGTCCCGTCGACGATCGTTTCTCCCGGCTGCACGGAAAGCAGCTCGCGCACCTCCTCGGCGAGCACGGGGACGTGATCAGCTGCGTCTGTCCGCTGCACGTTCGGCAACATCGCCAACGCTCCCTTCGATCGCGCTTACGTGACCGGAGGTCAGGTGGGACGAGCACTCGCCCCTGCTTGTCTAGCTCAGCAACCGAGGCTCCCGCGAAAAGGTAGCGCTTCATCTCGCGAGCTTCCCGCGTGAGCGAGTCCAGCTCGGCGATTCGCGCGATGCTCGCGTCCCAGCTCCCCCGCGGATAGACGTCGATGTTCCGGTCGATGCCGCGCGCCAGGACGACACCAGCGGACAACGCATCGCGGAACTTCGCCGGCAGGGTGAGCCGGTTCTTCTCATCGACCGTGTGCTCGTGTTTTCCGTAGAACATCGAAGCGACCGCGGTTGTCTTCCCACGGAGCCCCACCCTACTCCACTTTCCCCCACTGCGCAACCCCTGCGCCCCACCCGGAGCACGGATCGCTAGGGAAGCGGAACCCGCTCGGCGTGTACCCCGGCGCCCGCGAGCGCGCCTGCGCCGCACTGAGCGGCAAAATCGAGAGCCGGTAGCCCCACGAGCCCTGCTCCAAGGGCGAAGGCAAGACCCGCCGCGAAGCAATCGCCGGCGCCGTACGAATCGACCGTCGTGGGTGGAAGTGGAGCCGCCGAATACGGCCCTCCCGGCTGCGCCCAGCCGCCGAGGGCGCCCGAGGTTGTCACGACGAGTCGCGGCTCCGGAGCGAGATCGCCCGGTCGGTAGAGCTCCGCCTCGTCCTTCCCACTGCTCACGAGCGCGTCGAGCTCGACCGCTGCCTGCCGTAGCGTCGCCAGCTCACGCGCGGTCGCAACCAGGACGCGCGCCCGTCGGGCGAGCAGCAGCGCATCAGCGTCGCCGGCGCAGAAGTAGACCGCATCGCACCGCGCGAGCTCGTGCCACGGGAGCGAATCGTCGTGTCCGCGCGGGTGGAGCTTCTTGCCGATCGTCGTGATCGTGCGCTCACCCGTCTCGTCGACGAACGTGATTCCGCTCCGCTGCGGCGCGCTTGCCGGCGATGTGTGCACCTCGATCCCGCGCGCCTGGAGCTCGAGCTTCGCGCGCTCCCCGCGATCGTCCGCGCCTAGCGCGGTGAAGAACTGCACCGAGTCGGCTAGCTGGGCGAGCTGCACGGCAGCAACGACCCCGCCTCCGGCAGCCTGCTCCCACGAATCTGCCGCATGGACGATCTCGCCGGGACCCGGCACATGCTCGACGGGAACGAATTCCATCCACTCCACATGTCCGACGACGGCGGCCTTCATACGGGCATGCTCACAAATGCGCGGTGCCGTGCGTTGGATGACGATGATGCACGCGATGACGATCCCTCCGTTCGAGCGCTTCTACGAGCAGCACCGCATCGAGGTGCTGCGTCTCCTTCGGCGCCGCCTGGGAACCGATCGGGCCGACGACGCGTTCCAGGAGACCTTCCTCCGGGCGCTCAAGGCGTATTGCCGCCTAGAGCACGGAGAGCACCTCCGCGCCTGGGTTCTCACGATCGCGCAGAACGTCGCGCTCGACGCGCTTCGTCGATCGAGGCCGAGCGCTGAGCTGCTCGAAACAGGGGTCGAGGATTCTCGTCCAGCGTACGAAGACCTCGCCAACCTCACCGACGGCCTGCCGCCGAAGGAACGCGCCGCCGTCGTGCTTCGCTACGGCTACGACCTGTCCTACGACCAGATCGCCTCGGCGCTCGGGTCGACCCCGGATGCGGCGCGTCAGGCCGCGTCTACGGGGGTCCGCAGACTGCGAAGGAGCGCCTCCTCATGACTGTCTCTTCCGACCTCGATCGCCGGTTCCGCGAAGCCGCGGTCGCCCTCGACCTGGTCGACATGGGCTTCGACGTCGTCGACACGCCGATCGGCCCGCTGTTCGTGGCTGCGTCAACTCGCGGGCTCGCAGCCATCTCCTTCGACTCAGACCCCGACGATCAGCTCGAGCGGCTGGCCAGAATCGCCGGACCCGCCGTCCTACGCTCGCCGAAGTCGGTGGACCTGGTGCGCCGGGAGCTCGACGAGTACTTCGCCGGGCGGCGTCGCGTATTCGACCTCGCCCTGGATCTCCGCGCGCTTCCACCGTTCACGGTGTCGGTTCTGCACGAGCTCGCACGCGTGCCGTACGGTGAGACCACGACGTACGGCGCGCTCGCAGCAAAGGTCGGCCGCCCGCAGGCGGCCCGTGCCGTCGGAACGGTGATGAACCGAAACCGGATCCCGATTGTCCTGCCGTGCCATCGAGTCGTCGGGTCGAGCGGCGACCTCGTCGGCTACGCGGGTGGGCTCGACATGAAGATCACGCTGCTCGAGCTCGAGGGAGCTCTGTAGGGGCCGAGCATGCCCGGCCCCTACTCCAACAACCGATACCCCACGCCCCAGACGTTGACGATGTACCGGTCGTCGTCCCCGACGCGCAGCTTCTTCCGCAGCCGCGAAGCGTGGGATTCCAAAGTGCGTGTCCGGCCGAGGGCCCGGAATCCCCAGACCTCCCGAAGCAACTCCTCTTTCGTGAAGACGCGATACGGCTCGACTGCGAGCCTCGTGATGAGCTCGAACTCCTTTGCCGAGAGGACGACGAGCGTGTCGCGCACCGATACCCGCCGCGTGCGCTTGTCGATGACGAGGTCACCGGCGACGAGCACGTCGGCGGCGCCGACGGAGCTCCGGCGCAGGAGCGCACGGATTCGTGCGAGCAGCTCGTCGTACGCGAAGGGCCGGCCCATGACGTCGTCGGCACCGCGATCGAGAGCGCGCACGCGATCGACGGGATCCGCCGACTGAGCGAGCAGGATCACGGGCACGTTTCGATCCCACGTACGCCCCGGCTCGCCACGCCGAAGTCGAAGGCAGAGATCGAGCTCTGCAAGGAGCACGACGTCCGGGCGAGCTCGTTCGGCGAGCTCGAGCGCCTCGCTACGGCGCGCCGCGCCGAGAACTTCGAAGCCGTCGTCGCGCAGCTGGCGCCCCAGGTACTCGCGGGTTTCGTGCTCAGGCTCGGCGACGAGGACAGCGCTCGGCATGACGCCGACGCTAGCCCGATCCTCGCTCCGGCGCCAGATGTCCTTTGCAGCGGATCCGTGACAAGCGCTCCTCAGTCGGCCGGTTCGAGCATGGCCGCTCTGAGCAGCGCCTCACTCAGACTTCTACAGCCTCCCGTGCCTCATCACGCCCCAGACGAGCCACAACCCGAACGCGCCGGAGATGACGAATCCGACAACCGCGAGGAGATGGAGCCCGATGACGTGCGGCCCGTTGTCGGCGAAGACGCCGATGATCGCCGATCCCATCAGCCCGCCGAGGATGACGAGCGCCACAGCAATCCTGTTCGTCGCCTTGTCGATGTGATCGTCGAGCTCGTCGATGCCGGGGTTCTCGATCCGGACCTGAAACGTCCCCTCCCGAAGGCGCTCGAGAATGTCGCTCACCTGGTACGGGAGCTCTCGCACGACCGAGCCAAGTGCAAACACCTCCGCGCGCGCCCGCTGTGAGACCACGCGAGGATGGAGCCGGTCGACGAGCAGCCCGCGTGCGTACGGCTTGGCAACCTCGAAGACGTTGAACTCCGGATAGACCTCCTGCCCCACCGAGGCGAGGGTGGCGATTGCCTTGTCGAGCATTACGAACCGACTCGGCAGCCGCAGGTTCAACGAGTAGATGAGCTGGAATCCCTCGCGGATCACCTGCAGCGGGTCGATGTCCGCGAGCCTTGTGCCGTAGTAACGGTCGAAGAGAACACGGATCTCGGCGCGAAACTCCTGCTCACGCTCGGGCGCGTAGCGAACGCCGAGCTCGCGCAGACGCCGTGGGATCGCGTCGATGTTCTCGGTCGCCGCGTCGACGAAGAGTCGCGTCAGCTTCGCCAGGTCGTCGTCGGTGAGTTTCTCGGCCTGTCCGAAGTCGACCAGACCGATCTTCCCGGAGTCGAGGATGAAGATGTTCGCCGGATGCGGGTCCGCGTGGAAGAAGCCGTGCCGGAACACCATGGTCATCCACGCGTCGGCGAGCGAGTGGGCGATGTCGCGCCGCTCGTCGGGTCGGAGGGCCGCCAGATCGAGGTCCGCGACCTTCGTTCCGCGCAGGTACTCGAGCGTAAGCACCTTCCCGGTCGAGTATTGGCGGATCACGCGAGGGACGACCACACCGTCCGTGCGCGCGAAGTTCCTGTAGAAGATCTCGGCGTTTCGCGCCTCGTGCGCGTAGTCGAGCTCGAGACGTATCGAGCGAGCGAACTCGTCCACGAGCTCCTGCGGATCCATGAACTCCAGCGCCCTCACTCGCTCCTTGAGGAGTTTCGCGGCCTGGTAGAGAAGTCCGATATCTGCCTCGATCTGCCCGGCTGCAGCCGGACGTTGGACCTTGACGACGACATCTCGCCCGTCCGGAAGCACCGCCCGATGGACCTGCCCAATCGAGGCCGATGCGATCGGAGAGAACTCGAACTCCAGGAAGGCACGGTCGGCTGTCAGGTCGAGCTCGGCCTCGAGGACCTCCTGTATCTGCGTGAACGGGACGGGCGAGGCGTCGTCCTGCAAGCCGCGAAGCTCGGCCACGATGTCGGGCGGGATGACATCCGGCCGAGTCGAGAGGAGCTGGCCGAACTTGACGAACGTCGGGCCGAGCTCGTCGAGCATCTCGCGGAGGCGGCGACCTCGATCTGATCCGGTTGCAGTCGTCGCGCCGTCGACCCCGGGTGCGAGGTCATCGAGACGGTTCCTCCGCAGGAAGTAGCCGAACCCGTGCCGCGCCGCAACCTGGGCGATCTCAGACAGGCGACCGAGGCCGCCCTGGGGTCGCGCCTGCGACGTGGCCATGCGGCGATTGTAGGGGCGAGGCTTGCCTCGCTCTAGTCGGCGCGCTCGAGCAGCCTCAGGCGATGCTCGATCTGCGCGACGCGCAGCTCGAGCTCGTCGACGACCTCCCGCGATGCCACCCCGAGCTCGGCTGCGACGCGAGCAGCCGTGCTTCCGGTGCTATCGCCGAGACGGCCCGCCTCCCTACGCCAGCTATCGAGCACATCAGTGATGGCAGCGCGGACCTCGTCGCGCTCGACCCCGAGGCGGCCTGCGATCTCGTCGGCGAGACGATCCGCGCGCTCGGCTGCAAGGACGACGGCACCGAACCCGGCGAGGGTAAGGGTCTCGAGCGGGCTCCGGTCGTTAGCGGGATCGGCCATGCGGCCTCGACGCGCGCCGTTGGCGACGGCGCTCTCGCTTCGAGGACGACGCCGACCCGGGAGCCGGGGCGCCGGCCGCGGGCACGCGCTCGGCTACCGAAGCCTCGTCCTCGACATCGTCAACCACCGCCGTATCGTCCTCGCTGGCAACGATTTCCGCTGCCTCCGTCGCGAGCGTGCCGCCTACCGTTGCAATGCCCTCGAGGGCACCGAGGTCGTCTCGACGGCGAGCGAAATCCGGTTCGCGCTCCTTGAGAGCGGCGACCAGTGGTGCGGCGAGGAAGATCGACGAATACGCGCCGGAGCCGATACCCACGAGGAGTGCGAACGCGAAGTCCTTCAGCGTGTCCCCGCCGAAGACGTAGAGCGAGGCGACGGGAAGCAAGGTGATGAACGTCGTGGCCAGGGACCGCGGGAGCACCTCCCACATGGAGACGTTTCCGATGACGCGGAACGACGCGCGCCGCATGAGTGGAACGTTCTCGCGCATGCGGTCGAAGACGATGATGGTGTCGTAGATCGAGTAGCCGAGCACGGTGAGGACCGCGGCGACGGTTGCAGTCGAGACTTCCCTTCCGGTGAGCGCGTAGATCCCGACGGTGATCACGACATCGTGTGCGAGTGCGACGAGCACGCCCACCGAGTACTTCCACTCGAAGCGAACGGAGATGTACGCGACGATGAGGAGAAGGCTGACGAGGATCGCGAGCAGCGCGTTGTTG
>JAERMP010000145.1 GCA_016844515.1 Thermoleophilia bacterium
CGCTGCGATGCGAACTCCAGGAAGCCGAAGTCCTTTGCGTGCTCGATCGTTGCTCCCGGCGCGACCCAGAACTGGAAGCCGCGCTCTCGGAGACGGGCATGCAGATCGTTCTCCCAGAGCCCCTCGACGAGCAGGTCCGCGATCTCGGCCAGCGCGTCGCGGTCGTACGAGACGTTCATCCCGGTGAGGTCGCCGGCGGGGCCGGCGGGCCACGGCTCCATGAAGGAGCTGTACTCGCAGAAGAACGGCGCCCAATCCCGGGCACGCGCCGTCTTGACGTTGCGCACGGCCCCTCCGACGACGTGGTTTCCCGCCCTGTGCGCCTCCACGATCGCTTCCGCCCAGCCGGGCGTGACGAGGCAGTGGTCCTCGATCACGGCCACGTAAGGTGCGGTCGCGGCGGCGATGCCGGCCGCGCGCAACTCGGGTACGGAGGCCGGCTCGTCGAACGACAGCAGGGTCACGTGCGGCCAGCCCCGACGGAGGCGTGCCCTTGTCTCGTCGTTCGTCCAGTCCGCGACGACGAGTTCCGCGTTCGGCGCGTGCTCGTTCAGCGAGTCGAGGCACCCTCCGATGTAGGGGAAGCCATTGACCGAAGCCACGACGACTGCGAGCTCAGCCGGAGCGGCCACGCAGGAGATCGACATAGCCGCGGGCTTCACCGTAGGCCCACACGAGGTTGAACCAGAAGATGACCGGGAGGGTAGCCAGGACCCGGCCGCGGTGGCGCTTCTTCCGGAGCACGAGCCGCAGCACGCGCCAGCTCATGACGAAAGGGACGATTGGCGACGCGACCACACCGATCGCCCTCTGCATGGTGGAGCGCGACGCTCCGCTGTCACGTCCGTACTGCCGCCCATGTGCAAGGCGCTGAGCACTGAAGGCCCTCGAGCCGGCCGAACGTCCCTGGTAGACGACGAGCGCCGGGGTCTGCCAGTGGATGACGCCGTTCGCTGCGAGTTGCTTGTGGACGAACGGCTCCCAGAAGCCGTGTCGGTACGACGCGCCCGCGGACTCGAGGAGCGCCCGCTTGTACGAGGCGTTGTCCCCGGGCAGGTCGAGGCTCTCGCGACCCGGGAACGGGCGCAGGTCCCGTGCATAGCGGCAGAAGTACTCGGCCCAGTCAGCGGTGCGCAGGCCGTCGCCCGGGTCAATTGCCCCACCCACGACGTCGTAGCTCTCGTGGAGCGTCCGGATCTGCTCGATCCAGTCGTCTGCCGGCGTCATCTGCGCGATCGTGAGCGCCACGATCGCACCGCGGGCTGCGTCGATCCCGTCCCTCCAGAGGTGGGGTACGAGCGCTCCAGGAGTCGTCGTAAACGTCGCCCATTCGAACCGCTCTCTCAGGTTCGTTGGGCTCGGCTCCGCCTCGTGAACGCGCACCTCCACGTCGTTGCGCTGGCGCTCGAGGGCTGCGAGGCAGGCGGCGAGCCGCTCCGGAGGAGCGTTCGAGCCGATGACGACGGTTACCGTCGGGGGGTCAGCTGACGAGCTCGAGGTTGAGGAGCTCATCGACGAGATCGCCCTCCTCCAGGTACACCGCTTCGGCGTTCACCGACCATACGTCGTGCCCGGCGTCGTCGATCAGGTTGAGTGCGGCGAGGATCGCGGTCCACATCGAGTGGTCCTGGTTGTTGTAGCGGTGCAGACCGTTGCGTCCACACGTCTCGAGATTCTCGAATCCCGAGAGGTACTCCTTGATCACGTCCACGGCTGCCTCGTAGTGAAGGTCGTACGTGGGATAGGCCTTGGGGACGCGGACCTTGACACCGTCGAAGACCTGGCTCGGGTCGATCAGCCCGATGCGGGCCATCTCCTCGGTCGCCATGGCGACCGCTTGCTCGTCCGACATCTCCCAGACCTCGTCGCCTTCGAAGCAGAAGTACTCGACCCCGAGGCAGGTCGTGCCCGGCACGACCATGTCAGGGCTCCAGGCGCCGAAGTTCTGCACGCGGCCTGCACGCGTTCCGGGATCGTGGATGTAGATCCAGTTGTCCGGGAACGGCTCGGCCTCCGTTGTCATCAGCGCGACGAGGCAGAAGTCGCGGTAGCGGAGCTGGGAGGCAGCCTCGAGCACATGGGCCGGCGGCGCTGGTTCGAGGGTACGGATGAGATCCTGGAGGGAGAGACTCGAGAGGATGCCGTCGACGGCGTGCTCGGTCACAGTCCCGTTCGTGCGCACGCTCACGCTCTCGACCCGATTTTCTCGGTGCCCGATCTGCACGACGCGGTGGTTGACCTCGACGGGGATCTCGTAGCGTTCCTCGAGCCGTTCCTGCATCAGCTCCCACATCTGACCAGGCCCGAGCCGTGGATACTGGAACTCCTCGATGAGCGTCGTCACATGCTCGCTGCGCAGGCCGAGAATCGTCAGCGCAGCGTGCCAGAGCGAGAAGTTCTTGATTCGCTGCGCAGCCCAGAGTGACCGGATCTCGGTGCCGGGAATGCCCCAGACCTTCTCCGTGTACGACTTGAAGAACGCGTTGTAGAGGCGGTGCCCGAACCGCGCGGTGACCCACTCCTCGAACGTCTGCGCCTCGCGATTTCGGTGGCGCTGCGCCCAGAGGTACGACAGTGCGCAGAGGGTCGACTCGAAGAGGCCGAGGCGGCCGACCACGTCCTTCGACGTGAGCGGGTACGAGAAGTACTTCCCGTCGTAGTAGATGCGCGAGAGCCGTGGCCGCGTGAGGAACTCCTCTCCGACGACGCTCTGCCACAGGCGCTCGACCTGCTTGAGCTTGGTGAAGAATCGGTGCCCACCGAGGTCGAACCGGTAGCCGTTGAACTCGACCGTCTTCGCGATCCCTCCGACGGTGCCATCAGCTTCGAACACCACCGCCGGGCGTCCGCGAAGTCCGAACGTGTATGCGCCGGTAAGCCCCGCGGGGCCCCCGCCGAGGATCGCGTACCCGACCGAGCCCGAGCCGTCCACCGAGCGCCGCGCTTGCGCGCGGGCAGCGGTCGACAGAGTCCCCTCCAGCGTCGGCGCCCCCATGCCTTCAGTGTTGTGGTGATCGAGCGCCGCGCCCACGGCCGCCTGAACAGGAATCGCGTGCTCTCGCCCCCCCGAATGGCTAGGTGCGACCGCGCCGCAACGTGGATACTGGTCTGGCCGTGGCCGAGCCGAATTCCTATCGTGAAATCGACGTGGATCGTGCCGTCGACAGGCCGGTGACGACCTCGCCGGCGCTTGAGCGCGGGCGGGCTTCGGCGTCGTCTCGTCATGTCCGTCGGCGGCGTGGCTGGGTTGTCCGTCGCGTGCTGCTCGCTGCCGATGTCCTCGGCTTGCTCGCCGCCTTTCTCGTCACGCAACTCGTGCTCGCAGACGTCACCCGCGGCGTCGATCCGCGCATCGTCGATCTCTTCTTGATCTTCCTCGTCAGCCTGCCGGTGTGGGCTCTCGCGGCCAAGGTCTACGGCCTCTACGATCACGACGAGGAGCGGACGGACCATTCGACCACAGATGACGTCTCGGGCGTCTTCCACCTCGTCACCGTATTGGTCTGGCTCCTCTACGCGGGAGCGTGGCTGAGCGGGGTCACGACGCCGCAGCTGAATAAGACCGTCCTCTTCTGGGCGCTCGCCATCGGATTCATCGCGGGTGCACGAATCGTCGGTCGAAGCCTCGCCCGAAGGAGCACCGCGTATATCCAGAATGCCCTAATCCTCGGGGCCGGAGGCGTCGGTCAGCTCGTCGGCCGCAAGTATTCGCAGCACCCCGAGTATGGCATCCGCCTCGTAGGCCTCGTGGACGACGCCCCGCACGAGCTGCGCGACGAGCTCGCCGGCATCCCGTCCTACCCCACAGACGAGCTGCTCGAGGTCATCCGGCAGCTGAACGTCGAGCGCGTCGTGGTCGCTTTCACCGGTCTCTCGAACGAGCGCATGCTCGAGTTGCTGCGCCAGCTTCGCACGCTCGACATTCAGATCGACATCGTGCCGAGGCTTTTCGAAGTGCTCACGCCGAAAATGGACGTCCACTCCGTGGAGGGGACTCCCCTTATCGGCCTCCGTCCCGCCGGCATCTCGCGCTCGTCGCGCCTCCTCAAGCGCGCCTTCGACCTCTCCCTGGCAAGTGTTCTGCTCCTCGTTACTGCACCGCTCTTCGCTTTCGCTGCCTGGCGTATCAAGCGCGACTCGCCGGGGCCGGTGTTCTTCCGGCAGGCTCGGCTGGGTGGGGGCGCGCGGGAGTTCTCGATGCTGAAGTTCCGCACAATGGTCGTCGGGACCGACGATGAGGTCCACCGCGAGTACATCCGCTCGATCATGGACAAGAGCGCGGCTCCGGTCGGGAGCGGGCTCTACAAGCTCGATCGTGAAGACGCGATCACGCGCTCGGGGCGGTGGCTTCGGAAGACGAGCCTCGACGAGCTGCCGAACCTCGTGAACGTGGTGCGCGGCGAGATGTCCCTGGTCGGTCCGCGACCGTGTCTGGCGTATGAGACCGAGTACTTCGACCCGCACCACTTCGAGCGCTTCCTGGTGCCGGCGGGGATGACCGGCCTTTGGCAGGTGACTGCGCGCGCCCGGACGACATTCGCCGAGGCGCTCGACCTGGACGTCGCGTACGCTCGCGGTTGGACGCTCGGACTCGATCTCAAGATCCTCGCCCGGACGCCGCTCGTCGTCTTCCGGAAGCGTGGTGCAGCATGACGCCCGTGCGCGTCGCGGTCGTCGGACTCGGCTACTGGGGGCCGAATCTCGTCCGCAACCTCTACGAGCTCTCGACTGCCGAGGTCTCCCTCGTCTGCGATCAGAGACCGGAGGCGCTCGAGCAGATCGCGAGGCGCTATCCGTCCGTGCGCGCGACCACCCAGTTCGCGGAGGTACTCGAAGACCCGCGCGTCGAGGCGATCGTCATCGCGACCCCGATCGGTACCCACTTCGACCTCGCCAGCGCTTCGCTCGAGTCCGGCAAGCACACGCTCGTGGAGAAACCGCTTGCAGACTCGGTCGCAAGGGCGACAGAGCTTGCCCGCCTCGCCGCGGAGCGGGATCTCGTTCTCCTGCCTGGCCATACGTTCTTGTACAGCCCGCCGGTACACGCCGTGAAGGAGATGATCGAGTCGGGCGAGCTCGGTGACATCTACTTCGTCTCGACGAGCCGTGTCAACCTCGGCCTGCACCAATCAGACGCGAGCGTGGTCCGCGACCTTGCACCGCACGACTTCTCGATCCTTCTCTACTGGCTGCGCGAGGCTCCAACACACGTCACGGCTCTCAGCCGCGGGTGCATCATCCCGGGCACGCCCGACGTCGCCTTCGTCAACCTCGAATATGCCTCGGGCGTGATCGCCCATGCCGAGCTTGCCTGGCTCGCCCCTTCCAAGCTGCGGCGGACAACCGTCGTCGGGTCGCAGAAGATGGTCGTCTACGACGACACGAGCATCGAGCCTGTGCGCGTGTTCGACTCCGGCGTGACGCTCCGCGACCCCGACACCTTCGGCGAGTACCGCCTCAGCTACAGGACGGGTGACATCGTGTCGCCTCGTGTCGACGTCTCCGAGCCGCTCTCGGTCGAGCTCGACGACTTCTGCCAGGCGATCCGAACCGGGACTCGCCCACGCGCCCATGTAGAGCTCGGGATCGACGTCGTCCGCATGGTCGAGGCGGCCGAGCGGTCGCTCGGCGACGGTGGAGCAAGGACCGGCGTTCCCCCCCTCATCGAGCGCGCGGGTCCGCACTTTCGCGGGGTGGAATCGCGGCGCCACAGCGTTACGCTCCTCCACGCGATGAGGGTGGGCCGCCATCCCGTCGCTCGCGGCCACTGGCTTTTGCCATTCGGCCCTGGGAGAGGCGGCGGTTTCCCCGGGACCAAGCGGGGAACCGCGCCTCCCCCTTTTGGGTGTAGGTTCGCGCCCGCCCGAGAGTCGATGACAGTGGCGAGCGCCACGGCAACGTGGTGCGATGCGGCCGTCGCTCGCTTGGTCGAGCGGCGGCCGTTCCTATACGGTCGCGAGGTCTCGCATCATCAACTCCGCGATCTGGATCGCGTTGAGAGCCGCGCCTTTGCGGAGGTTGTCACAGGCAAGTGAGAGAGCGAGACCGCTCGCGTCGGCTGGATCGCGTCGGATTCGGCCCACGAGGACGTCGTCACCGCCGACGGCCTTGCCGGGAGTGGGGAAGGGTTCGAGGCGCAAGCCCGAGGCTTCGCCGAGAAGCCGCTCCGCGTCCTCCACTGACAGGTGTCCCTCCGTCTCGAGCCAAATCGCCTCGGCGTGGCCGACGAGAACCGGAACGCGGACGCACGTCGTAGAGATGGCCAGGTCGGGTAGCTCGAGTATCTTCCTCGTCTCGGCGCGGATCTTTGTCTCCTCGTCGAACTCGACGCCGTCGAACGACCAGTCCATTCGGAGATCATGCTCCTCTGGAGACTCGCGGCGAAGACGCGCCATCGCTTGGGCTCCTGCGCCGGATGCGGACTGGTAGGTCGCAATTCGCACTCGCCGCAGGCCTACAGCGTCGCGGAGAGGCGCGAGAACCATGGCGAGTGGGATCGAGCAACAGTTCGGGTTGGCGACGATCCCGGCATGCTCGAACACTCGCTCTCCGTTCACCTCCGGAACGACGAGCGGGACCCCGTCCTCGAGTCGAAACGCGGATGACTTGTCCACACAGACGGCGCCGCCTGCGACAGCGTGGGGTACGAGCTCTCTGCTCGCCGCGGTTCCGACGGAGAAAAAGCACAGGTCGAGATCGCCGGCGGAGAGGGCCATCGGCGTCGCCTCCTCCACGCGGAGCCCGCCCGCTTCGGAACCAGCGGAACGCGCCGACGCGAACGCGCGCACGTTCACATAGCCGCGCTCTCGAAGAAGTGCGAGCGCAACCTGGCCCACAGCACCCGTTGCGCCGACGACGCCGATTGCCGGCTGGAGTCGACTGAGCATGGAGCCAGTCTAGATGGCTGATCGGGAATTCCTCGTCGCGCGGGCGGTGGCTGAGACACATCGCCGGCTGGCGCCGCCCGTCCTCGCCCGTATTCCCGATACGCGCTCGGACGGGCGGCGTCCCCGGCTTGGTCTCAGCCATCCCCTTGATCGACGGCAATCACCGATCAGCCATCTAGGCGCCGCTACGGTGAAACATCCGCGAAAAGCGTGTGCCGGCTACATCTCGCGTCGGCCGGCGAGAGCCCGCCCGAGCGTCACCTCGTCCGCGTACTCGAGGTCGCCGCCGACCGGAAGCCCGCTCGCGAGCCGCGTGACTCGAACCGTCGCGCGTAGTCGGTCGGCGAGGTACGCGGCTGTCGCTTCGCCGGTCATCGTCGGGTTTGTGGCGAGCACGACCTCCTCGACGCCACCTTGCTCGATCCGGGAGAGGAGACCGCCGATTCGCAGATCGGTGGGCTCCACCCCGTCGAGCGGTGACAGTGCCCCGCCGAGGACGTGGTAGAGACCGCGAAACTCGCCCGTCCGCTCGAGCGACACGACGTCCACCGGCTGCTCGACGACGCAGATGAGGGAACGGTCGCGTCGCTCGTCAGAGCACACGGCGCAGAGCTCGTCCTCGGTCAGGTTGCCGCACTCACGGCAGAAGCGCACGCGAGCTTTGACGACCTCGATCGCGCGCGACAGCTCGAGCGCGTCTTCCGGGCGGGCGGAGAGGAGGTGAAACGTGAGCCGTTGCGCGGTGCGACGCCCGATGCCGGGCAGCTTCGTGAGCTGCGTGACGAGATTCTCGACCGCCGGGCTGAGCACGCGGGGAGCGTAGCCGTCCTTTTCGGACGGCTACGCAGCCGCCGGTCTATGCCGCAACGATCTGCTCGCCGGGAGTCGGGACGAGCCCGTGCAGCTGCGCCCAGCGCGCTGCCTCCGTGCGGTTCGAGACGTTGAGCTTGCGGTAGACGTTCGAGAGATGGAACTTCACCGTCTGCTCGGTCACCCAGAGCATTTGGGCGAGCTGTGCGTTCGAGTGCCCCTCGGCGGCGAGCTGCAGGATCTCCCGCTCGCGCTTCGTCAGTTCGGCGCGGTCGGCCGACTCCATCCCCTGGAGGAGCGAGTGCCCGTTCCGCACGCTCGCCGTACGCGCGAAGTAGACCGAGTGTGCGAACGCCTGGCGCACGGCCGACGCAAGGTCGTCCGGGTGCGCGCTCTTCAAGACGTACGCCGAAGCTCCCGCCTGGAGCGCGGCGTCGATCTCGTTGGAGTCCTCGCTCATGGAGAGGACGACCGCACGCAGTTCGGGCATGTGCTGCCGAGCTTCGCGGAGGCAGGTGAGTCCTGCGCGGTCACCGTCCCCAGCGCCGATGTCGGTGACGAGCAGGTCCGGGCGCATCCGCCGGACGAGCGACAGCGCCTCGTTGCCGGTCGTCGCCTTTCCGACGATGTCCACGCCCACGCGTCGAAGGACTGCCTCAACCGCTTCCGCCCACAGCGGATGCGCGTCGAGGAGAATAGCGGTACGACTGTTGGATTGGTCCACGAAAGGGCCGCCTTCCGTCTCGATAATTCCCATCCCCCAATTTGGGGGCCCTCTCCCCAGAAAGGGTTATTTCAGGCTACTCCATATTCGAGGGAATGCAACCCTTTTGGTTGGTCGACTCCCCCGAACGGGGGAGAAACCACCCAGGCGGCCTGGGTGCTTCAGGACCAGGGGATAGGTCCTCCCAGAAGCAGATCACCCCGGAAGGAGACCGCCGAGGTCGCCGGGGATCAGGCCGGACATCTTCGACTCCATCAGTCCCCGGGCAGAGCGGAGAGCCTCGTTCACTGCGGCGAGCACCAGGTCCGCGAGGAGCTCCGGGTCGTCGGGATCGATGGCACGTGGGTCGATCGTGATCGAGACCACCTCCCCGGCGCCGTTTGCCTTGACCGTCACCATGCCCCCACCCGCAGAGGCTTCGACGATCTCGCTCGCCGCCTCCTCCTGCGCCTTCGCGAGCTCGACTTGCATGCGCTGGGCTTCCTGGAGCATCTTGTTCATGTCGAAATTCATTCCGCGTCGGCCTCCACTTCGTGGGCGTCGAGAGTCTCCTTGAGCAGCGAGATCACATCTTCTTCGGACAGAGGCTCGTCGTCGCGCTCGGCCACACGCTCTTCCGCGGCGCCGGTCTCCAGCACAACAGTGAGCTTGCGCCCGGTCACCTCGTAGAGCGCCTCGCGCAGCAGGCCGATGTTCTGGGGTTCTGCGATCTGGCGACGGTGGAAGTCTGCGCCTGCGGGAAACTCGAGCGTGAGCGTGTCGCCCGCCAGATCGGTTGGCGTCGCCTCGGTCAGCAGGCTCGCGACCGGGATCGAGCGCTCGCGCACGGCCTCGACGACGCTGCGCTGCCACGCGTCCGCAACCTGCTCCAACTCCAGATCGGGTGCCTCAGCCTCGGGCAGATCGGAAGGAGTCGGAGTCGGAGGCGCAGGCTGCACGCTGTGGGTCGGAGCGGCTTCCGCGGGTGCATGCGCGGCGGCTGTCGGTCGGCTCTCGAGCAGTTCGACGCGGTGCGCAAGGGACTCGCGGGAGAGATCTGCGTGCGGACGCGTCACCTTCACGATCGCGAGCTCGAGCGGAAGACGCGGATCGCCTCCCTGACGCGAGTCGTCGAGGGCAACGGCGAGCAAGTCGATCAACCGCAGGACAGTCGGCTCCGGGAGCTGGTTTGCCTGCTGGCGGAGAAGCTCTTTCGTCTCCTCGGTCACCGGAAGCGATTCCGGCACGTGGCCCATGTGCTGCACGAGCAGGAGATGCCGGAGGTGCTCGAGTAGGTCGGTCACGAGGCGGCCGAGATCCTGCCCCTGCTCCGCGAGCTCCTCGATGAAGACGAGCGCGCCGGCCGTGTCGCGGTCTACGATCATGTCGCAGAGCCGCAGGAGCGACTCCTCCTCGACGGCGCCGACGAGCTGGAGGACAGCCTGTGCGTCGATCGAGTTGTTCGTCGCTGCCGCGAGCTGGTCGAGGGTGGAGACGGCATCGCGGAAGGAGCCGCGCGCGCTGCGAGCGATCAGCGACAGAGCCGAGTCCTGCGCCTGAATGCCTTCGCCGTCGGCCACACGCCGAAGCAGCGTCACGAGCTCGGCGAGCCTAGGCCGCTGAAAGACGAACGTCTGGCAGCGCGAGCGAACGGTTGGGATCACGCTCACGAGCTCGGTTGTGCAGAAGATGAACAGGAGGTGGGGCGGAGGCTCCTCGATGAGCTTGAGCAGTGCGTTCCACGCGGCTCCCGTGAGCTGATGCGCCTCGTCGAGGATGTACACCTTGTAGCGCCCCTCGACCGGTTGCAGCACAACGCGCTCGCGGATCTCGCGGATGTCGTCGATCCCGCGCTGCGAAGCCGCATCCATCTCGACGACGTCGAGCGACGTGCCGTTGGCGATCGCTGTGCAGACGTGGCAGATCTTGTCGGGAGTGGGCGTCGGTGTGACCGTCCCAGCGCAGTTGAGCGCCTTCGCGAGGATCCGCGCCATCGAGGTCTTCCCGGTGCCGCGCGGCCCGGCGAAGAGGTACGCCTGCCGCACCTGGTCGTGCTCGATCGCGTTTCGCAGCGTGCGGACGACCGCCTCCTGCCCGACGACCTCGTCGAAGCCCTGCGGGCGGTACTTGCGGTAGAGCGCCGTCACTGCGACTCACTGCTTCTCAAGGCTTCCATCGAGGCTCGGTGACGATACTCGCTGACGCGAACGAGCGAGTAGACATCGAAGGTCCCGGGGGAGCATTGATTCTGTGTCACCGCGTACGCATGATTGGACGGGGGCTGAGGAGATGGGCATCGGGAGACATGGTCGTGCGCTCCGGTCGGGAGACCTCGTGGAAGTGCGGTCTGCCACGGAGATTCTCGCGACCCTGGACCCCGACGGGTCCCTCGAGGCTGTTCCCTTCATGCCGGAGATGCTCCAGCACGTCGGCCGACGCTTCACGGTGTCGCGGCGCGTCGAGAAGATCTGCGACACGGCTGGTGCGACATCCAGCAGTCGCAGGATGCGCAGGACCGTCTTTCTCGAGGATCTCCGCTGCGACGGAGCTGGTCACGGCGGCTGTCAGGCAGGTTGTCGCCTCTACTGGAAGGAAGAGTGGCTGCGTCGCGTGGGCGTCGACTCCGAGCAGCCCGAGCCCGACGCTGCCGGTCGAGCAGAGCTCGAGTCGCTCGCTCGAGCGGGTACGCGGACGAGGCGAGAGCTCGACGGTAAGGAGGTCGCGACGTACCGCTGTCAGGCCACGGAAGCTCCAGCCGCGTCGGAGCCGCTGCGTGGGTTCGACGCGCGTCAGTACCTGCGCGAGGTCGCGTGCGGAAACGTCGGCCCGATCCACGCTGTGTGGGTGCTGGGACGCGCCGTGGGCCGGGGAGTCCTGCGGAGGCTCGGGCTCCGGTCGAATCAGCAGCTTCGGCCGAGAGAGACGGCAGCGGCGCCAGAGCCAGAGCGTCTCGACCTTCAGCCTGGAGAGCTCGTCCAGGTCCGGTCCAAAGCGGAAATCGCCGCCACACTGGACGCGAGCGGGAAGAATCGTGGCCTCTGGTTCGATGTGGAGATGGTTCCGCACTGCGGGAGGACGTACCGCGTACAGGGCCGAGTGGAGCGCTTTCGACGGCATTGCGTGTAGTGGTGAGCACAGCAGCTGGCGCTTCTTCTGTCCCCGGGCGATCTATCCGTGGTGGCGAGAGGCGTGGTTGCGCAGAATCGAGGAAGACAACGCCCAGACTGCACCAAGCGGCCGGGCCGGGCTGGACGGCTGACGGCCGGCCAGGCCCGCGCAGCTGCCACGCACAATCCCGCGCCTTGGCTCGCAGAGCACGATCGCCCGGAGGCGGCCTCGACGGGCCGGGCGGACCAGCGAAGGTCGGGCAGGCTTCGGGCACCGGTGGGCATCGGCCATGAATCGGCACTGCCCGCCCGCGGTCACGGCTTCCGCGCGAGGCCCTCAGTCGTCGGCGAGCGTCTCCTCCGAGACCTTGCGCGCGATCCAGATCTCCTCACTCGGCCAGCGACGCGCCCACTGGAGAGGTACGAACTCGTGGCGTGGTTTGGCTCCCCGCGGGGGCCGGAGCTCGATCAGGTTCTCGACGACGAAGCCGGTAGCCCTCAGTAGCCGCACCCATTGTCCATGGTTGAGGTGGAACTCGATACCTGCATCCTCTGCGAACTCGACGCGGTAGCTCGAGAAGTAATCGCGTACCAGCTTCTCGCTCGCAGGGCTCCCGTTCGCAGGGGTGCACGCCATCAAAATGGCGGAGTTCGTGAAGAAGATCAGCTGCCCGCCCGGCCGCAGCAGGCGGTGCGCCTCTGGCAGCCAGCGGCGTGGGTTGGACCAGATGCTTGCGCCATACTCGGAGATCGCGACATCGAAGCTGTCCCGATCGAACGGGACATCCTCGGCGTTCGCAGAGATCAGCGGAAAGAAGACGCCGAACTCGCGCTGGAGCTGCTCAGCCGCCATCAGATGCGCGGGCGAGAAGTCCAGACCAACGGGATGCATTCCGTCGCGCTTGAGCCAGGCGCATACAGCCGCTGCACCGCATCCGAGCTCGACGACGTCCGTGCCGGGCGCGAGCCCGTGCAGAAGCCGCAGATGAGACTCTGGCGTGCTCCAGAGCCCCCACTGGAGCTCATCGGCCCGCCAGGCCTTGGCCCCCGCAGTCACGGACCGTGCGGCCCAGCGATGCCACGTGGTCCGGTTGCGCTCGAGGTAGTCGGGTATCTCCCTCTGTGGACCACCGACGTCCTCTTCCGCCCAGGTCTCCTCGGAGTCGGCGAGAGTGTCTCTCTTCAGGCTGAGCCGAAGCACTGCGCCGAACACGGTATCGCTTTGGGGCGCGACCGTCGAGGGCGGAGGCGGTGCGAACGGGCACTCGCGGCGGCTTCGGCGTCGGTTGCAAAGACCGGGAGGGCTGACACCGGTCTGCGCGTATTGCCCGGCCGCGCGCTCCGTCTTCGAGATCGGCATCACCGGAGGTACCTGCGTCGCTCACTCGGATCGGGCGGTACCGCGGCACCTGAGAGGGAGTCCTTAGCGCTGCTTCCTTCCGGACCTGACGCGGTTCGGACGCTCCCAGTGCGCGGGACCCGATCGTCAACGCTGCGTGCGCAGACCCAGTCCCGACGAACCGTCCCTCGGACGGCGTTCGGCCCCGCATGGAGCGGATTTCGGGTTCAGGGAACCGCTGACTCCCCACCTAGCGCGGCCGGGCAGGCGGAGGGTACCACGCGGCGGACTACCATCGAGACGACGAACGTGATCGAAGCCACCCTCTACACCGACGCGGCGTGCCCGTGGGCGTACTCGGCGAACCCCGCCCTGCGCGTGCTCGAGTGGCGTTATCGCGACCAGCTCAGGTGGCGTCTCGTGATGATCGGGCTGCGGGAGGATGCGAGCGCGCTGATCGCTCGGGGATACGACCCCGCGCGAGCCGTGCTCGGGCACCACACGTTTCGGGAGCGCTACGGCATGCCGTTCGGACTGGTCCCGAAGGAGCGCGCCGCGGGTACCGCCCGGGGGTGTCGCGCGGTCGTCGCCGTGCGCCTGCTCCTTCGCAGTGTGCCGGGTATCGATGCCGACGCGCTCGTCGCGAACCTCGACTCCCCCGAGGTCGCCGAGGCCTACGAGCTCGACAAAGCCGAGACGCGCACGGCTGCTGGAACCGCCGCGGAGGCCCAGGGCAAGACGTCGACGTCCGACGGCCCCGTGCGCTTCACCGCGCCCTCGATCGTCTTCGAACTCGAGGGACGCCGGCTCGTTGCCGGCGGGTGGCAGCCGGCTCTCACCTATGACGCCTTGATCGCGAACCTCGACCCGACAGTCGAGCGAGCTCCGTCGCCGGTCACTCCGGAGCCGCTCCTCGAGTACTTCGACGACGGACTGACGACGGCCGAGGTCGCAGCATTGCTGGCTGACGGTCCGGACCCAATCCCCGATCTGAAGGGGGCTGAGCGGATGCTGCTCGAAGTGGTCGCCCAGGGCGATGCGTTGCGCTCGCCGCTCGGGCAGGATGCGGTCTGGCGCCGCGCGTCGCCGCGCGAAGGCGAAGCGCGCTCCGAGCTGGCCGAAGCTCTCGCCTAGCGCGAGCGCGGCTTCACGATCGGCCGTCGAGCTCGGCGATTCGCACACGGAGGGCTGACGTCGCGCGCTGCTGCTCTGCGGCGAGGTGCTCGAGCTCGGCGAGTGCCGCTTGCAGGTCTCCACTTGAGCTCGGCTCAGCTGACTTCGGCTGCTTGCTCGACAGGAACGTGTTTGCGAGAAAGCCGGAGAACGTTGCAAACAGCGCTACACCAACCGTGAGCATGATCGCACCGACGATGCGTCCGGCCATCGTGACCGGGTACTGGTCGCCGTAGCCGACCGTCGTCGCAGTCACGTACCCCCACCACAGCGCGTCGCCACCCGTGGTGATGTTGGCGCCGACAGCGTCGTGCTCGAAGTGGAGCTCGAGCAAACCGACGAATTCGAGGACGAGCAGGAGAAGGAGGACGACGAGGTAGAGCGTTCCCGAGGCGAAGCTCTCGCGGAGCTCCTGCAGCACGCGCGGACCACCGAGCCGCCTGATGATCCGGACGGCGCGGAGGATTCGGAACAGCCGGAAGATCCGGAGCCCGGGCAGGCATCCGAGGAAGTCGAAGACGCCACCGCCGTGCCGGAGGTACCACCGCTTCGTCGGCGCCGTCAATAGGCGGTAGGTGAAGTCGGCGAGGAAGATGAACGTGAGCGCGACGTCGATGTAGACGATCAGCCACCAGGATTGAGTCTGGTCCGGGATCACAACCTCGAGGACGAGGTTCACGATGGAGAGGATCGAGATCGCGAGGATGAAGAGCTCGTATGTCGTGCCCTTTAGATCTTCGCGTCCGGCAGCTTCGGCGCTCACGGCGCGGAGTTCGCGCTGCGCCCCGCCGGTCCTGCGGTCGATGGGCGCACCTGGGATCGAACCAGGGACCTCTCGCGTGTGAAGCGAGCGCTCTCCCGCTGAGCTATGCGCCCGGAGCTCGTAAGGGTATCCAAGAGCTCGATCCAGAATGAAGGGCCCCAGGTCCCGGTGCCGCGCTGGGTGCCACGATGCTTCGTCCCCGGTCGCGTCCATGTCTATTTCGACCTGGACGCTCCCTGCGTCCTTGCCTCGCGGCACCCATCGTCCGCCCCAGGACGGGCATCATCCTGAACGGAGCTCCACCCTTGGTACTTTCCGCGCGTGGCCCCTGCAACGCTGACACCGCCGCGGCAACGCACCCGACGGGGCACCGGCAGTGGGCTCGGCAAGCCCTGGCGCGTCATCGTCCTGAACGACGACCACAACTCGTTCGAGGGCGTCGCGTTCGCGCTCTCCAGTGTGTTGCCAGGGGTTAGCTACGACCAGGGGATGAAGCTCGCGAACCAGATTCACGACACCGGTCAGACGATCGTCTGGTCCGGGGACAAGGAGCAGGCCGAGCTCTACTGGGCGGAGCTCGAAGGGTTCGGATTGACGATGGCACCGCTCGAGCAGTAGCGGTGTCTCGGCGCCGGACACCGTGGTAGCGTCCCGCGCGTGCTGCTGGCGCTGACCGGGTACGAGACGGCTCTGCTCGTCGTCGCGGCAGTGTTCATCGCGTTTGCGCTGATCGTTGCGCTCGTCATTCCGCGGTCGCGACCCGAGTTTCCCGGTCGCCGCCTCGGTTTATTCCTGGCCATTTGCGCCGTGCTATTCGCAGCGCAGCTGACCGCCGTGCTCGTCCTGGCCGAGGTCGGTGAGGCGGATGAGCCCGTGGCGCACGAGGAGACGACGCCGACCGAGACGACGCCCAGCGAGACCACGACGAGCGAGACGACGACCACGGAAGACACGACGACTGAGACACCGGAGGCTCAGGGCGACCCAGTGGCGGGCAAGGAGGTCTTCCTCGGGTCCGCCGGCTGCAGCGGCTGCCACACGCTGGCCGATGCCGGAGCGTCGGGCTCCGTCGGTCCGAACCTCGACGCAGCGAAACCGTCGTACGACAAGGTCGTCACGCAGGTGACCAACGGAGGCGGCGTGATGCCGCCCTTCAAGGACACGCTGAGCGAGCAGCAGATCCAGGACGTCGCAGCGTACGTCTCGTCGGTCGCGGGAAGCTAGCCCGAAAAGCTCGCCGCTAGGCTGTAGCTCCCTGGAGAGGTGTCCGAGCGGCCTAAGGAGCGCGACTGGAAATCGCGTACGTGCTGAAAGGTGCGTCGCGGGTTCAAATCCCGCCCTCTCCGCTTGTTCTCCGCGGGGTCAGACCCCACGGGTCTGACCCCCTTTCTCCATTGGAAGGGGGTGACGCCATGGTGAGCAACGGTCGTCCTGTCGTGGTGCTCGGAGCCGGCTCGAGCGGCGAGCACTTCGTGGGGGCCTTGCGTCGGCTCGACCCGGAGGTCGAGATCGTCGTCGTCGAGCGCGAGTTCGCAGGTGGGCTCGCGGCGCCGGCTCGGGAGCCTTACCCCCTTCCGAGTGACGTAAATCGCTCGTAGGAACTGGCGCTTTCACCCGTGTGGGGGATTTAGGTGCCCCCTCCGGGGGAGGCCGTCTGCCGCCACGTGGTTACGGTCTGTCTCGTCTCATTGCGGCTCACCAAACGGCGGATAGGAGTCAACGGATGCTGCGGCGCATCTCGAGAATTTCGGACGTAAGGATCGGGCCGTTCTCAGGCGCGATCCTCCCCGCTTGTGCGGCGCTGGTCGTCCCGCTCCTGGCTGCAACTGCACTCGAGCTCCCTGCCGCGGCCATCGACAGGATTGCAGCGCCGATTCTCGGCCGGTCAGGCCAGTTCGCCAGCTTGCTGAGACCAGCCGCGGTTCAGAGCGCCGAGGGTGCCCATGGCGTGGTCGGCCTTTCGCCCGTGGGCAGCCCTCCGGAGCGTGGAGGCCGGAACGGCCAGGACGGCTCTGGGTTCGGTACGCCATCCGCAGAGCCGCTGCTCGCTGAAGGCGGCCCGTCGGATGGGGCCGCGGACGTCCAGTTGGCTGAGCTGGCGCCTGGATGGACCGACGACTCGGACACGGAACCTTCCCTTCCGAACGACGAAGCTCCCGGCGACGACTCGGAGAGCGACCCCGAGGGCAGCTCTGGCGGCGACAGCAGCTCGGGCGGCGGCGGCGGCTCCGGAGGCGCAGGCGGCGACGCACCCGACCCCTCGGGCGATGCCCCCGGCGACGAGGGCGCCGGTGCAGGCGACTCGGGTGGTTCGAACGGCGGCTCGGGTACCTCGGGTGACGCCCCCGGCGAGGGCCCGGGCGACGAAGGCTCTGGCGACTCGGGCGGCAGCACGGGCGCAGCCGACTCGGGAGGAGACGGCGGTTCCGCCGGGTCGAGCGGTGACGCTCCCGGCAACTCCGGCAATACACCCGGTCACGACGACGACTCGCCGGGCAACTCCGGCGACGCTCCCGGGAACTCGGGCGACGCTCCCGGCAACTCGGGCGACTC
>JAERMP010000340.1 GCA_016844515.1 Thermoleophilia bacterium
CCTCTGCCGGAGCCGCTTCGGGCTAACCTCGACGGCCGCTTCTGGCAGCCCGGGTGCCCGGTTCCCCTCTCGCAGCTACGGCTTCTCACCGTGTCCCACTGGGGTTTCGACGGCCGGGTACACGAGGGCCAGCTCGTCGTGAACCAGGACGTCGCGGCTCCACTCGCGAAGGTGTTCCGTCGACTCTATGACCTGCGGTTCCCGATCAGGCACATGCGCCTCGACGACATGTACGGCCCCAAACGCGCCCGCCCGGCCGACGACGACGTCAGCGGGTCCTTCGAGTGCCGACTGGCCGTTCCCTCACCGTGCACGGGCGGGACGGGCAGGGGTAGCTGGTCGAACCATGCCTACGGCCATGCGATCGACCTGAATCCCGTCGAGAACCCGTACATCGGCTGCGGCCGTACCCGAGATCGGGCGAGCACGCGGTACGTCGACCGTTCCCGCTCGCGCAAGGGCATGGTGACGGCGGCAGTCGTGCGCGCGTTCCGCTCGATCGGCTGGGGCTGGGGCGGCGAGTGGGCGGGTCGGACGAAGGACTACATGCACTTCTCCACCACCGGGCACTAGTGGTTCCTGCCGTTGTCGCTGAACCCGTCGCTGGTTGCGACCAGCGACGATGGAGGTCTGACGATGGCGGCAGCGGCGAAGCGGATCGAGATCGGTGAGCAGGAGCGGGCGAAGCTCGAGCGGATCGTGCGTGCGGCGACGTCCGAGGCGCGGATGGTCGCGCGGGCGCGGATCGTGCTGGAGGCCGGGGAGGGCTGCTCGGCTGCCCAGATCGCGCAGCGCGTGGGATGCTCGGCCAACACCGCTCAGAAGTGGCGCGCTCGCTTCGAGCGCCACGGACTTAGCGGGCTGCGCGATCTGCCCAGGCCAGGCAAGCCGCTGGTGCACGACCAGGCGACCAGGGCGCGGCTGATCGCCAAGGCGTGCACGCGCCCTGAGCCGACCGAGTCGGGTGCGCGCCGCGCGCGCTGGACCTACCGCGAGTTGGCCGCGAAGGTCGGTATCTCGCGCTCGCAGACGCACGCGATTCTGCGTCAGGCGGAGATCAAGCCGCACCTGCTCGAGCAGTGGGTGATCACCGACTTCGCTCAGCCGGAGTTCGAGGAGCGCGCCGGCGAGATCTGCGGCCTCTACCTCGACCCGCCCGAGAACACGCTCGTCGTCTCGATCGACGAGAAGACCGGCATCCAGGCCAAAGGGCTGGTGCGCCCCGACGTCCAGGCCAGACCGGGCGCGCACGCACGCCGCGACAACGAGTACAAGCGCAACGGCACCCAGAACCTGTTCGCGGCGCTGCAAGTCCACTCCGGCGAGGTGGCGGCGATGCCCTCCAAGACGCGCAACCGCTTCGATCTGATCCGCTTCCTCGACCAGCTCGAAGCGGAGATCCCCGACGTCGAGGGTCGCCGAGTGATCGCGATCACCGACAACCTCTCCACGCGCACGACCGAAGGTCTCGAGCAGTGGCTGGCCGAGCACCCCCGCTGGCGCTTCTGCTTCACCCCCAAACACGCCAGCTGGCTCAACCAGATCGAGATCTTCTTCTCGATCCTCGCCCGCCGCCTGCTCAAGCACGGCCACTTCGACTCCGAGACCGACCTCGCCGAGCAGATGCTTGCGTTCGTCGAGCACTACAACCTCACCGCCAAACCGTTCGCCTGGACGTACACCGGCAAGGTGCTCGTCGCATGAACCCACGAATCAACCGGACCGACCACTAGCCGTCCTTAGACGTGTCGGCGTAAGGCTGCGCGTCTCGACTCACTGGGCGTGGCTCGCCGGCGGCTTCGTCGTCGCGTTCGCGGTGCCATTCCTGCTCGCTGAGGATCGCTCGGCGTTCGGTGTTGTCTTCGAGGTCAATCGCGATCTCTACTACGGCGTGTACGCACTCACCGTCGTGAGTTTGTTCGCCCTGTGGTCTCGTTCGACCGGCTACACCTCGTCGCAGCCGCCAGGCGCCGCTGGCTTGCGGCACTCGTTCTCGGGCTGACCGCCGCCGGCGTCATGGCAATGATGGTGATGCGCACCGAGGACGCTACCGCTCGCCCCGACGGAGTTGCGCTGATCGGCGCAGTCGCGTGGCGCGGGATCGTTTACAGAGTGACGGATGGGCTGCTTCTGTCCGTCTTCCCGATCCTCGTCGTCTTCGCGGCATTCGCCGGAAGCCGGCTGAACCGGCGCTTCGCCGGCAAGGTCGTGATCGGCATCGTCGCGCTCATCGCTTCGCTCGCGATGACGGCCGTCTTATCACTTCGGCTACAGCGACTTCCGCTCGGACAAGGTCGGAAAGCCACTGACGGGCGACGTGATCTGGAGCGTCCCGACGCTCGTCACGCTTAACCCGATCGGTGCGCCGATCGCACATGCAGTTCTGCACACGTCCGCTGTGCTGCACAGCTACGAGACAGACACGTTCTTGCCTCCGCACAAGTAACGCCAGATCGTTTCGCCTCTATGCGAAGCTCGAGTACGTGAACTACGAGCCGAGCGGCGGTCTTGGGAGGATGATCGTTCGGTCTTGGGAGGATGATCGTTGAGCTGGCATAGCGACCCGTTGTTCGATGAGTCCGAGGCCGCGACGCGACCACGCCTTCAGAGATCTTGCGCCTGCCGTCTAGGGTTGTGTGGCCGTGGAGCCCC
>JAERMP010000146.1 GCA_016844515.1 Thermoleophilia bacterium
GCGCCGTTGCCTTCGCGTCTCGCGCGCCAACTACCTGGTCTCCCGGTGCGGCGTGTGGCAACCGCACCAGCGGCAGTACTTCTTGAACTCGACCCGATCAGGGGAGTTCCGCTTGGACTTCTGAGTTTGGTAGTTGCGCCGCTTGCACTCGGTGCAGGCGAGCGTGATCGCGACTCGGACTCCGGTTGCCATTGTTCGTTTCTCTCGTGATGTGGGACGAAAAAGGGTTGTTCGAGTAGCGGCGGCAGGACTCGAACCTGCGACACGCGGATTATGATTCCGCTGCTCTAACCAACTGAGCTACGCCGCCGCGCGGGCAAGAGTGTAAGCCGCGTTCTCACCACCTCCAGGAGAGGCTTGACGTGTGAGCGTGGCGCCGCGGCCGCGAAGCGGCCGCCTTCAGGGATGTCGCGCGACCGGAATCCGCGCGTCAGCGGATTTCGGTCTGCGCCGCGGATAGTGCCGGCCGACCGCCTTACTAGGATCGCCGCCGTGATCCGGATCCCCCCGCAGCGAGGTGGCTGGCTCGAGGTCATCTGTGGCCCGATGTTCAGCGGCAAGAGCGAGGAGATGATCCGCCGGTTGCGACGCGCGGAGATCGCAGGGCAGCGCGTCGTCATCTTCAAGCCGCGGATCGACGACCGCTACGACGCGGCCGACGTCGTCAGCCACGCCGGTGCGCGAATGCGGGCTGTCCCCGTGTCGTCGGTCACCGAGGTCGTCGCGCACGCGAACGGGTTCGACGTCGTGGGGATCGACGAGGTGCAGTTCTTCGACCCGTCCATCGTCTCGCACGCTCTCGAACTGGCCGACCGCGGCGTGCGCGTGGTCGTCGCGGGCCTCGACCAGGACTTCCGTCGGCTGCCCTTCGGGCCGATTCCCGAGCTCCTCTCGTATGCGGAGTTCGTCGACAAGCTCCAGGCCGTATGCCATCGCTGCGGCGGCCCGGCGACGACCACGCAGCGCCTCGTCGACGGTCAGCCGGCTCCGTACTCGGGCGAGACGGTCCTCGTCGGAGCGGCCGAGCAGTATGAGGCCCGCTGCCGCGGATGTCACGAGCCCGGCGTCGGCGCCGCGCTCGCAGCTGCGTAGATCTCAGCGACCTCGAACGGAACCTACGATCGCGCAGACGGCAAAGGCACCGGCCGCGACGAGCACGATCGTCCCTCCCGGCGGGAGGTCCGCGTAGTAGGAGACCGTGAGGCCGACGAGCGACGAGCCGAGTCCGATGGCCATGGCGAGCACGAGCGTCGAGCGCATGCTCCAAGCAACGCGCTCGGCCGCGCTCACCGGGAGCACCATGAGCGCGGCAACGAGCAGGATCCCCACCACGCGCATCGACAGGGCAACGGTGACGGCCGCGAGTGCAGCGACGGCGATGTTGAGCGCGCCAATGGGGACGCCGGCGACGCGGGCCCCCTCCTCGTCGATGACGATGCCGGCGAGCGGACGGTAGAGCAGGCCCACCACCGTGAGCCCGACCGCGCCGAGCGCGGCGATGACGACGAGATCCGAGCGAGTCACGGTCAGGATCGAGCCAAAGAGGTACTGGAAGAGATCGACGTTCAAGGCGCCGGCTGCCGAGATGAGCACAACGCCGAGGGCGATCCCCGTATAGAAGACGAGCGCCAACGCCTGGTCCCGCCGCCACGCCCGCAAAAGCGACGTGGCCGATCCCGTCTCCCGTGAGTGACTGCCGCCGCTGCACGAGGAAGAACCCGACGGCGGGCGCGAGGACTCCGACGACAGCGCCCGCGCCCAGCGCGAGCCGCATGAACTCGGACTCAAGCATGGACGTGCGAGGGGTCGTGCCACACGCCGGGGAGCTCACCCGGAGACCCGTCGAAGACGATCGAGCGCCGGACGAGGACGAGGCGCTGGACGAAGCGTTCCACGGCCCCGAACTCGTGCGAGACGTACACGATGGTCACGCCGAGATCCGAGTGCAAGCCGTCGAGGAGCGCGGCGAGTGAGTCTTGCGACTCCACGTCGACGCCCGTCGTCGGCTCGTCGAGGACGAGGAGCGACGGCTCGCCCGCGAGCGCCTTCGCGATGAACGCCCGCTGCTGCATTCCGCCCGAGAGCGTTCGCACCGGCGAGTCCGCATGCTCCTCCAGGCCGACGCGCGCGATCGCCTCGGCGGCGAGCTCCCGGTCGCGGCGGCGCAGGGGGCCGATCAGCCCGCCGGCGGCGAGGCGCCCGGCGGAGACGACCTCGCGCACGGTGGCCGGTGCATCGCCGCCGAGCACTGAGCGCTGCGCGAGGTAGCCGAGCGTCCGGCGGCGGGAAAACCGGTGCGCCGGCTCGCCGTAGAGGAGGGCTTTCCCCGCGGATGGGCGTTCGAGGCCGAGGAGGATCCGTACGAGCGTCGTCTTCCCGCCGCCGTTAGGCCCAGCGACCGCCACGAACTCGCCTTCGCCAAGCTTCAAGTCGACGCCCTCGAGCACGCGCTGCCCCGGCCGATAGCCGAAGGAGACATCCTCGAGCTCGACGGCTAGCGGCACGCGAGCGCCCTTCGAAGCACCGTGAGGTTCGAGCGCATCAGGGAGAAGTAGTCCTCGCCGGCCTCCAACCGCTCCTGGCTCAACCCTTCGACCGGGTCCAGCACCGCGACCTCGGCGCCGGCCTCGCGTGCGACGGTCTCGACGAGCCGGTTGGAGACGAGCGGCTCTGCGAACACGGTCGTCGCGCCGGAGTCGCGAACCTCGTCGATGAGCCGTTCGAGCTCCTTCGGGCTCGGTTCCGACTCGGGTGAGCGCCCCGCGAGCGGCAGCTCCGTCAGGCCGTAGCGTGTAGCGAGTGGGCCGAACGCTGCATGGGTCGTGACGAGCGTCCGTCGCTCGCACTGGTCGAGACCCGAGCGGTAGTCCTCAGCGAGTGCCTCCAACTCGTCCGCGAGCCGGCTTGCGCGAGCGAGTCGCCCGAGCACAGTTCCGACATCTCGCGCGATCTCGGCAAAGCGAACCGGGTCGAGCCACACGTGGGGGTCGGCACCCGCGCCGAGGACATCGAGAGACGCGTCGTCACGGGCTACGACTGCGTCCTCGAGTGCGGGCTGGAAGCCTCCGCCCACGTAGACGACGAAGTGGGCGTCGCGAATCGCCGCGACGTCCCGAGGCGAGAGCTCGAGATCGTGCGGCTCGACTCCCGCCGGCGTGAGATTCACGACGCGAAAGTCCGCTCCGCCGATCCGCTCCGCAGCCCAGGCGAGCGGATAGAAGCCGGCAACGACCGTTTGCCGATCGTCCGGTTCGTCCGTTCCGGCGCAGCCGACGAGAGAGGCGGCCGCGATGAGGATTGTCAGCAGTCGCACGCGCTCACGGTACCACGTCTTTGAGAACGGGTATCATTATCGCCGATGACCGAAGCAACCTGGACTGAGGGCGCCCTCCTCCGCCTACGGGAGTCGAGCGGACGAAGCGGGGGCGCGCGCCGAGCGGTCGTCGAGCTCCTCGGACAGCAAGGGTGTTGCTTGTCGGCGCAGGAGATCCACGACCGCCTACGCGCGACGGGACCACGCGTGGGAATCGCAAGCGTCTATCGAGCGCTCGAAGGGCTCGACGGGCTCGGGCTCGTTCAGCGTGTCGACCTCGGAGACGGCAGCGCCCGCTTCGAGCCTGCGCTTCCCGGCGGCGACCACCACCATCACCTCGTCTGCGACGACTGCGGCAAGGTCGAGCCCTTCGAGGATCCGACGCTGGAAGCGGCGATCGAGCGCGTGGGGGACGGGCGTGGCTACGCGGTGGCTGCCCACGACGTCGTCCTTCGGGGTGCCTGCGAGGACTGCCGGCCGAATCGCCAGGACGAGGTCGTCGCACCCGCATGACCGTCCAACTGGGTCTCCGCGCGAACGCTCCACAGTTTGCTCTTCTCGTCGCCCTCAATGCGCTCGTCGGCGCGATGGTCGGGCTCGAGCGCAGCGTGCTTCCGCTCGTCGGCGAAGACGACTTCGGTCTCACCTCGACAAGTGCGATCCTCGCCTTCGTCGTCGCCTTCGGGCTGGCGAAGGCGCTCGCCAACCTCGTCGCCGGAGGCCTCGCCGACCGGGTCGGACGTCGGCGTCTTCTGATACTCGGGTGGCTCCTCGCGCTCCCCGTTCCGCTGCTCATCGGCGTCGCGCCCACCTGGGGTTTCGTCGTCGCCGCGAACCTGTTCCTCGGAGCCAGCCAGGGGTTCGCCTGGTCGATGACGGTCGTGATGAAGATCGATCTCGTGGGGCCCAAGAGGCGCGGTCTCGCGCTCGGGTTCAACGAGTCCGCCGGCTACCTCGGCGTCGCGCTCGCCGCGCTCGCGTCCGGCGCGCTTGCCGCAACCTACGCGCCGCGTACCGTGATCTGGGTCGGCGGACTGGTCGTTGCGACCCTCGGGCTCGCCATTTCGGCTTTCTTCGTTCGCGACACGGGCGCACACGTGTCCGAGGAGCAGCGCGACCATGGGTCGGCGCAGGCCCATTCCCTCAGGGCGGCGTTCGCCAGGGGCACGACGCGGGACCCGGTGCTGCGAGCGTGCTCGCAGGCGGGACTCGTGAACAACCTGAACGATGCGCTTGCGTGGGGGCTTGCCCCTCTCTATCTGGCCGCAAACGGAGCGAGCGTCTCCGAAGTAGGTGTGGTCGCGGCTGTCTACCCGGGCGTCTGGGGTGCAGGACAGCTCTTCACGGGCTGGCTGTCGGATCACGTCGGCAGGAAACCGCTCATCGTCGCCGGCATGCTCGTGCAGGCGGGCGCACTCGTACTCCTGGTCGCGGGTGGAGGGGATTTCGCGCCGGCCGTCGCCGCTGCTGCGTTACTGGGCGTCGGGACCGCGCTCGTCTACCCCACCCTCATCGCTGCCGTGTCCGACTCGGTGCAGCCGATCGACCGGGCTCCTGCCGTCGGCGTCTACCGCTTCTGGCGAGATATCGGCTTCGTCGCAGGAGCCCTGATCAGCGGAGCGATCGCGGATGCGTTCGGAGCCGGCGAGGCGATCGCGGTCGTCGCAGCGCTTACCGCCGGAAGTGGGCTCTGGGTGGCCGCGACATCGTGGATGCCGACCGCTGCGCCACGGCAGAGACCCGGGTAGGCGCTGCGGTCGCCCGGTGCCTCACGCAGCAGGCCGGGCGAGCAGGAGGGCGAAGTCGCCCGCAGCATCGGTCCACCAGCGCTCCACGTCGAGACCGGCGGCGGCGAGCTCGGCCTCGATGCCGTCGCGGCGAAACTTCGCGCTCACCTCGATCCGCAAGAGCTCTCCCTCGGCGAACGAGACGTCGACCTCGAGCAACGGCAGCGCGATCGTCTGCTCACGGAGCGAGCGGAGGCCGATGTCGACCCACTCGTGCGCGGCGTCCCACCGTGCCTCGAAAGCGAACCCGGCCTGGTCGAATCGCGATCCGAGCTCCCGGTTCAGCACGGTGAGCGCATTGCGAGTAAACGCTTCCGTGATGCCCGCACTGTCGTTGTAGGCGGCTTCGATGCGATCGAGAGCCTTCACGAGGTCGATGCCGAGCAGGAAGCGGTCGTCCGGCTCGAGCGTCTCGGCGACCTCGCGCAGGAAGCGCTCGCGCCGCTCCGGAACGAGGTTGCCGATCGTGCTGCCGAGAAAAGCGAGGAGCCGGGGCGAGCCCGGAGGCACCGAGCCGAGGTGCCACTCGAAGTCGCCCACCACGGCGTGCACGCCGACTCCCGGGTAGTGAGCGGCCACGTCCTCGGCGCTCGCGAGCAGGATCTCCCTACTGACGTCGAGCGGTGCGAACAGTGCGAGCGTTCCCTCCTTGGAGAGCGCGTCGAGCAGTAGCCTCGTCTTCTCCGACGTCCCCGAGCCGAGCTCGACAAGCGTGTCGGCACCCGTCACGGCGGCGATCTCGGACGCATGAGCGAGAAGGATCTCGCGCTCGCTGCGCGTCAGGTAGTACTCCGGCAGCCGGGTGATCCGGTCGAAGAGGCGCGAGCCGTGCGCGTCGTACAGCCACGTAGGAGAGATCTGCTTCGGCTGCTCCCGCAGGCTCCAGAACGTCTCGTCAAGCAGCCCCGAGCGGCGGTCGGCGTCGTCGACGAGAATGTCGACGCGGATCCTCGGCTCGGTCGCAAGCCGGTCAGGCATCGCGAGCGCACCTGAATCCCGCGAAGATCTGCCGGCGCTGCGGAAAGTCCCAGTTGCGAAAGGTCGTGCGCGCGACGAGCGGATCGGTGGCCCACGATCCGCCGCGGAGCACGCGGTACCCGTCGCCGAAGAACACCTCGGAGTACTCGGCGTAGGGGAAGGCCGCAAAGCCGGGGTAGGCGAGGAAGTGCGAGGACGTCCATTCCCAGACGACACCTGTGAGCTGGAGCGCGCCCCGACGGGCAGCGGTCTCCCACTCGTGCTCGGTCGGGAGGCGCCCCCCGGTCCAGCGGGCGAACGCGTCGGCCTCGTACCAGGACACGTGGAGCACCGGCTCGTCCGCCGGCAGTGGCTCGCGATGGCCCAGCCTGGTGCGCGTCATGCCGTCGCCGGAACGCTGCCAATGAAGCGGGAGCGTGACGGCATCGGCCTGGCGCCAGTCCCAACCGCTCTTCTCCCAGAGGCGCTGATCGTCGTAGCCGCCGTGCTCGACGAACTCGAGGAAGCGTGCGTTCGTCACGGGTGTGCTGTCGATGCGAAACGGCTGCAGCTCGAGCCCGTGCGCCTGCCGTTCATTGTCGTAGGCCCACGGCTCCGTCGACGTGCCGATGGTGAAGGATCCTGCGGGGACGAACACCTCGCCGTTCCCGTTCGCCGTAACTCCATCCCGGTCGGGCAGAGGGTACGGCTCGTCGCTCAGCTGGAGCGTCTGCAGCATCGTCTCGGAATGCTGGAGCTCGTGCTGAAGCACCATCCCGAAGACGAAGCCGTCCCGGCGTAGCGGATCGTCGCCGTCCAGCTCCACCCGGTCGAGGGTGTCGAGGACGCACTCACGCACGTCGGCCGCGTACGCACGTGCAGCGGACGGCTCGAGAATCGGGAGGCCCGCACGCTCGTCCCGCGCATGGCGAAACGCGTCGTAGAGGTCATCGTGCGCCTCGACGAGAGGCCTCGCACCGCCCAGCCTGCGCAGCAGCCAGAGCTCCTCGAAGAACGCGATGTGCGCGTAGTCCCACACGAGCGGCGACTGGAGCGGCGACACCTGCCGGCGCAGCTCCTCGTCGGAGAGCGGTGCAAGCAAGGCATCCGTTCCCCGGCGCGCCCGGTCGAGCTCGGCAGCAATCCGTGTCTTAGATGCGAGATCACTCACAGCAAACGTTCGTTCAACGACCTTTCAGCGGTTCGCCCGCTGAAGTGTGTCCGTAGACGTCGGTCGACCGCGGTTCGTGAACCGGGCACTATAACGCGGGGGGTGCATACAGTTCTCCTCGTCGACGCCAAGCTAGCCAGGCGTCCCCTGAGCTGACAAGGAGCCTTCATGACCACTATGACCGACCTCGAGGCCCCCGAGGCGCGCGACGTGCGCCGCCTCGCGGAGGATCTCGACATCCGCACGCAGGCGTTCATCGACGGCGAGTACGTGGACGCGGCGAGC
>JAERMP010000147.1 GCA_016844515.1 Thermoleophilia bacterium
TTCACCGCCGCGAGTTTTCCGAGGAGGAGTACCGCGGCGAGCGTTTTCGTGATCATCCGCGCGACGTCAGGGGCGACCCCGACCTCCTCAACCTGACGCGGCCAGAAGTAGTCGCCGAGATTCACAACGCCTACTTCGAGGCGGGCGCAGACATCGCCACGACGAACACGTTCACGGCGACCAGCATCGGTCAGGCCGACTACGCGCTCGAGGACGTCGCGGCGGAGATGAGCCTCGAGGGCGCGCGCCTCGCGCGCGCGGCCGCGGACGAGTGGACGGCGAGAACGCCCGAGAAGCCACGCTTCGTCGCGGGCTCCGTCGGCCCGCTCAACGTGACGCTCTCGCTTTCCCCGAAGGTCGAGGATGCCTCGTATCGCGCCGTCACGTTCGACCGCGTACGCGAGGCGTACGAGGAGCAGGTCGCCGCGCTCCGCGACGGCGGCGTGGATCTCTTGCTCATCGAGACCATCTTCGACACGCTGAACGCGAAGGCCGCGATCGTCGCCGCTCGTGACGTCGCACCTGAGTTGCCGCTCTGGCTCTCGTTCACGGCGGTCGACAAGAGCGGGCGCAACCTCTCCGGCCAGACGTCGGATGCGTTCTGGATCTCCGTCGAGCATGCTGAGCCGTTCATCGTCGGTGTCAACTGCTCGCTGGGCGCGACCGAGATGCGGCCGTTTCTCGAGGGACTCGCGAACATCGCCTCCACGTATGTGTCATGCCACCCGAACGCGGGTCTCCCGAACGAGCTCGGTCTGCACGACGAAGAGGCCGCGGACACGAGCCGCTACCTGCGCGCCTTCGCCGAGGACGGCCTCGTCAACCTCGTCGGCGGGTGTTGCGGAACGACGCCTGACCACACTCTCGAGATCGCGCGTGCGGTCGCGGGTCTCCCGCCGCGCCGCGTTCCGGAGTCGTCAGGTCTACCGCGCTTCTCGGGGCTCGATCCGTTCGTCATCGGCCCGGACACCGGATTCGTCGTCGTCGGGGAGCGGACGAACGTCACGGGCTCGGCCAAGTTCCGGCGACTGATCGAGGCGAACGACTTCCAGAGCGGTGTCGACGTCGCGCTCGAGCAGGTGAGAGGTGGCGCGAACCTGCTCGACGTCAACATGGACGCCGACCTGCTCGACGCCGAGCAGGCGATGACGACATTCTTGAACCTGGTCGCGACCGAGCCCGAGGCGGCGCGCCTGCCGATCATGGTCGACAGCTCGCGTTTCGGGGCGCTCGAGGCGGGACTCAAGTGCGTCCAGGGCAAAGGAGTCGTCAACTCGATCTCGCTCAAGGAAGGCGAAGGCCCCTTCCTCGAGCAGGCGCGCACCATCCGGCGTTACGGCGCTGCCGTCGTGGTCATGGCGTTCGACGAGCGAGGTCAGGCCGAGACTGTCGAGCGGAAGGTCGAGATCCTCGGCCGAGCATACGACCTGTTGACCGGTGAGGCCGGGTTCGCTCCCGAGGACGTGATCATGGATCCGAACATCCTCGCGGTGGCGACGGGCATCGAAGAGCATGCCGGGTTCGCGAAGGCGTTCATCGAGGCAATCCCATTGCTCAAGGAGCGTTGCCCGGGAGCGCTCGTCTCTGGCGGCATCTCGAATCTCTCGTTCGCGTTTCGCGGAAACGACCCGGTGCGCGAGGCGATGCACGCCTCGTTCCTCTACCACGCCATCGGCGCGGGGCTCGACATGGGGATCGTCAACGCCGGCCAGCTGGCCGTGTACGCGGACATCGAGCCGGATCTGCTCGAGCGGGTGGAGGACGTCCTCTTCGACCGCCGGCCGGACGCCACCGAGCGACTCGTCGAGTACGCGACCACGGTGACGGGAGGGGCGATGCAACGGGAGCTCGACCTCTCGTGGCGGGAGGCCCCGGTCGGCGAGCGGCTCGCCCATGCGCTCGTACACGGGGTCGTGGACTTCATCGAGGAGGACACGGAGGAGGCTCGCCGGGCCGCTGCCCGCCCGCTCGACGTCATCGAGGGGCCGCTCATGGACGGCATGAAGATCGTCGGCGATCTCTTCGGTGCCGGAAAGATGTTCCTCCCGCAGGTTGTCAAGAGCGCCCGCGCAATGAAGCGCGCCGTGTCGTACCTCGAGCCGTACATGGAGGCCGACAAGACGAGCCGCGAGTCCGCTGCACGGATCGTGCTCGCCACCGTGAAGGGCGACGTGCACGACATCGGCAAGAGCATCGTCGGCGTCGTCCTCGGATGCAACGGCTACGAAGTCATCGACCTCGGCGTGATGGTCCCTGCGGATCGAATCCTCGATGTCGCGATCGAGCAGGACTGCGACATCGTCGGCCTCTCGGGTCTGATCACTCCGTCGCTCGACGAGATGGTCAGCGTGGCCAAGGAGATGGACCGCCGCGGGCTGGAGTTGCCACTTCTGATCGGTGGGGCGACGACGTCGAAACAGCACACCGCGGTCCGCATCGCGCCCGAGTACGAGCAACCGACGCTCCACGTTCTCGACGCCTCGCGCGTTGTCGGCGTCGTCGGCGATCTGCTCGACGTCGATCGGCGGGCTCGACTCGACGCGGAGAATCGCGTGGAGCAGGAACGGCTTCGCGCGCTCCACGCCGAGAGGGGCCGCAAACCGATGCTCTCTCTGCGCGAGGCGCGTACGCGGCGAACACCCATCGACTGGCACGAGGAAGATCTCGCGGTGCCTGCCTTCACGGGCTCGCGCTCGATCGAGGAGGACATCGCAACGCTCCGCGGCTACATCGATTGGACGTTCTTCTTTCACGCGTGGGAGCTCAAGGGGCGTTACCCGGCGATCCTCGACGACCCCGAGAAGGGCGAAGTCGCTCGCGATCTCTTCGCGGCAGCCAACGAGCTCCTCGACGAGATAGTGGCCGACGGGTCGCTACAGGCCCGTGGCGTTTACGGCTTCTGGCCGGCGAGCGCCGAGGGCGACGACGTCGTCCTCGGCCGCGGAGTGCGTTTCCCGATGCTTCGCCAGCAGGCCGACCACGCCGACTCGCGCCCCAATCGCTCACTCGCGGACTTCGTCGCACCTGCGGACACAGGGCTTACCGACCACGTCGGCGCCTTCGCCGTCGCCATTCACGGGGGCGAGGCGCTTGCCGCCGGCTTCGCCGCTCAGGGAGACGACTACCGGTCGATCATGGTCCGCGCGCTCGCAGACCGACTGGCAGAGGCCTTTGCCGAGCGACTCCACGAGATCGCGCGGCGCGAGTGGTACGCCCCGGAGGAATCGCGCTCGGGGAACGAGCTGATCGGCGAGCAGTTCCGCGGAATTCGCCCTGCGTACGGCTATCCCGCCTGTCCCGACCACTCCGAGAAGCTGACGCTGCTCACGCTCCTCGGCGCCGAGCGCGCAGGCGTCGGGATGACCGAGAGCTTCGCGACCACTCCCGCAGCCAGCGTGAGTGGGCTCTACTTCGGCCACCCGCAGGCCCGATACTTCTCGATCGGTCGGGTCGGGAAGGACCAGGTCGTCGATTACGCCCAGCGCAAAGGCTTCGACGTTGTGGAGGTGGAACGCTGGCTCCGCGTGAATCTCTCGTACGAGCCGTAGTGGCGTGTGGCCGGCTGACGGGCTCATGCTGGCTGCCGAAACGCGCTCCGCGCGCGCGGATGCAAGGTGCGTCGTAGGGCAGGCACGGCGCTTCACGTGGCGAACTTCGCGGCCATGACCAGTAAGGACACGGCCTGAACCGCCGTAGTCGAAAACGGGAACAGGTGGTAGCGTCACCACCGGTCGTGGAGAGCTCTAGCCGTCTCGGCCTTTTTCGCCGGTCGCCGTCGTTTCGGTACCTCTTCCTCGCGATAGCGGGGTCGAGCGTCGGCACCTATCTCGCTGCGATTGCGCTCACCGTCGACGTCTACGACAGCACGGGGTCGGGCGTCTGGGTGGCGGCACTGCTCATCGCCGACTTCCTGCCGATCGTGCTCATCGGGCTCCTGCTCGGCCCGCTCGTCGATCGGCTCTCGCGGCGGCGGCTGATGATCTTCTCGGATCTCGTTCGGCTCGGCGTGTTCGCAGCGCTTCCGTTCGTCGACAGCGCGGCGGGCGTCGTGGGTCTGGCCGCGATCTCGGGAATCGCAACCGGTTTCTTCGTACCGGCTGCTTACGCCGGCCTTCCGAACCTCGTGCCCGACGAGGAGCTCCCGAACGCCAACTCGCTGCTTCAGACCGTCGAGACGCTCGCGTGGATGGTCGGGCCCGTCCTCGGCGGCCTGATGCTGACGGCGTGGGGGACGTCGGTGCCATACACCGTGAATGCGATCACGTTCCTCGTCTCCGCAGTGCTCGTCGCGCGCATTCCCGAGGGGCTTCTCCAGTCGAAGGACTCGCTGACCCGGGGTCACTGGCGAGATGTCGCCGACGGAGTAAAGCTCGTCGTCACCGCCCGCCCGCTGCGCACGGTGCTCGTCGTGTGGACAGTCGTGATGATCGGCGCCGGTGCGATCAACGTCGCTGAGGTGGTCTTTGCAAAGGACACGCTCGACGCGGGCAACCTGGGCTTCGGCCTCATCATTGCGGCGAGCGGAGTCGGGCTCGCGATCGGAAGCTTTCTCGCTCCTCCCGCGCTCGGAAGAGTCGGGCTGCGCCGGCACTACGTCGGCTCCATTGCGCTCATGGGCGTCGGCTGGGGAGGAGCTGCGCTCAGCGGCACGATCTGGCTCGTCGTGCCATTTGTGATCGGGGGCGCGGCGGGCAACGGTTCGGCGGTCATCTGCAACGCGCTGCTCGTACAACGCGGCGCGCCCGACCAGTACCGCGGACGTGCGATGGCCACCCTGATGAGCTCGACCTATGCCGTACTCGGTCTCGCTATGGCTGCAGCGGGTGTCCTCACCGATCTCTATGGCGCGCGGGCGGTCTGGATTGCCGCTGGAGCGATCTACCTCTTCGGCTCGCTCGTCGCACTGGTGATGACGCGCTGGCTTCCGGTCGCCCAGGCGGACGAGCAGCGGGCGTTCGAGGTGAGCTCGGAGTCGGCGGTGGCTGCTCTCGAGAACGGCGACCTGAGCAGTGTCGAACCGGAGCCGTCACAGAACGGGACCGAGTCAGGCGGTCTCGAGCGCATTGCGACGCTGCTCGAGGAGATCGAAGCGCGCCGCGAGGTCGAGTCGCGGCGTACATCTCGGTAGTGACCGGCGGCTAAAGGAAGCGGCGCGCCGCATAGAGTCCGGCCGTGGTGCGCAAGGAGTGGACGCTCGAGGAACTCGTCGCAGGCGTGCGCTGCGCGGACTCGCGCGCTCTCGCGCGCGCGATCTCGCTCGTCGAGGACGGTGACCCGCTCGCCTACCCTCTCGTCCGCGACCTCTATCCGGAGACCGGCAATGCCGCCGTGATCGGCGTCACCGGGCCGCCCGGTGTCGGCAAGTCGAGTCTCATCGCGACACTCGTCTCACACGTACGTGAGCTCGGTCGGACGGTGGGAGTCGTCTCGGTCGATCCGTCGAGCCCTTTCTCCCGCGGCGCCCTCCTAGGCGATCGGATTCGGCTCTCGGATCACTTTCTCGATCCCGGTGTCTACATCCGCTCCATGGGGACGCGCGGGCACCTCGGGGGGCTCGCAGAGGCGACCCTCCAGGCGGTACTGCTCCTCGACGCGTCTCGGAAGGACATCGTGTTCGTGGAGACGGTCGGTGCGGGTCAGAGCGAGGTCGAGGTCACGGGGATCGCGGACACCGTGCTCCTCGTTCTCATGCCTGGCTCGGGAGACTCGGTGCAGGCGCTCAAGGCGGGGATCATGGAGATACCCGATGTGATCGCGATCAACAAGATGGATCATGCGTCCGCGAAGACGATGTTCGGCGAGGTGCGCTCGATCGTCGGCCTCGCCGAGCCCGACCGTCGTCCGGCGATCCTTCTGACAGAGGCGATTCGCGGCGAGAACGTGCCTGAGTTGTGGACGGCGCTCGAGGAGCACCGCGAGGCGCTCTCGAGAGATCGCGGTTGCGTCGAGCCGGGCGAAGGCGCACCTGCAGGCTGCCGTCGCCGACGACCCGGAGCTCCAGCGTGTGCTCGCCGCAGTCCAACAGCGTGAGCTCGACCCTTTGAGCGCCGTCCGCCAGATAATGGAGGAGGTGTTCAAGCTCGATGGCTCCGACGATCGCTGACATCCAGGCCGCACGCGAGCGGCTTGCGGGGGTCGCGCGCGAGACACCGCTCTATCCGACGGAGACGTTCTCGCGGCTCTCGGGTCGCCCGATCTTCCTCAAGGCCGAGAACCTGCAGCGCACGGGCTCGTTCAAGATCCGGGGCGCCTACAACACGATCGCGACGCTCGGGGAGGCGGAGCGCCGCGCCGGAGTCGTCGCTGCGAGCGCAGGGAACCACGGTCAGGCCGTCGCCTGGGCGGCGCGCGAGGCAGGCATCCCGGCGACGATCTTCATGCCGCAGGACGCCCCGATGGCGAAGGTCGAGGCGACTCGCTCGTACGGCGGAGCGACGGAGCTCGTCGGCGAAGGCTTCGAGGAGGCGGTCGCGGCCGCCCAGGCGCACGTCGAGCGCACCGGTGCGACCCTGGTGCACGCGTTCGAGGACGAGCGCGTGATCGCGGGGCAGGGGACGATCGGGCTCGAGCTCGCCGAGCAGGCGCCTGACGCCGAGACCGTTCTCATCCCGATCGGCGGCGGCGGTCTCGCCGCAGGAATCGCGATAGCGCTGAAGGAGCTTCGCCCGGGCGTCCGGGTCGTCGGCATCGTCTGCCAGCCCGGGTACACGATCGCCGACGGGATCGCGGTGAAGTACCGCGGTGAGCTCGCGTCCTCGATCCTCGATCGAGTGCTCGATGACACCGTCTCCGTTTCGGACGAGGAGATATCGGAGGCGCTCGTCCTTTGCGTCGAGCGCACGAAGCTTCTCGTCGAGGGTGCAGGCGCGGTCGGGCTCGCGGCGCTCTTGGCCGGTCGAGTGCCAGGCTCGGGATCCGTGGCCGTCGTCCTCTCGGGCGGGAATATCGACGCGACCACGCTCATCTCCGTGCTCCGGCACGGCCTGACGCAATCGGGACGTTTCCTGGCAGCGAGGCTGCTCATTCCGGATCGGCCGGGTGAGCTGCGAGGCGTCCTCGACGTGGTCGCGCGCGGCCGTGGAAACGTCGTCTCGGTCGACCATCACCGCGAAGGACGAACGACGAGCGCGCTCCAGACGGAGATCGAGCTCGTCGTCTCGACGCGCGACGAGGCGCACTGCCAGGAGCTTCTCGCTGCACTTCGCTCGACCGGGCACACGGTCGAGCGAGTCGGCCCGCCGTCGTGAATCGCGAGTGGCTCGACGAGCTCGGCGAGTTCCTCGCGATCCCGAGCGTGAGCGCTGATCCCGCGCACGCCGGAGACATCACGAGGGCCGCGGAGTGGGTGGCCGAGAAGGTTCGGAGTCTCGGTGGCGAGGCCGAGGTCCGCGAGGACGGACGACTCATCGTTGGTGAGATCACCGGCCCTCCGGGGGCGTCCACGATCCTCGTCTATGGGCACTACGACGTGCAGCCGCCCGACCCCCTCGAGCTCTGGGAGAGCCATCCCTTCGTGGCGGAGGAGCGGGGTGAGTGGCTCTACGCGCGTGGCGTCGCCGACGACAAAGGCCAGCTCTGGATGCAGCTCAAGGCGATCGAGACGCTGGTCGCCGAGGGGTCGCTTCCCGTCACCTTTCGGGTCGTCTGCGACGGCGAGGAGGAGACCGGCGGCGACGCGATCTCGCGCTTCCTCGACGCCGACGACGGGCCCGTCGACGCGTGCGTCGTGCTCGACGGCTGGATGAAGCGCAGGAACGCACCCGAGTTCGTCGTCGCAGCACGTGGTCTGGTCGCTCTCGATATCGAGGTGCGGACCGGCGAGCGCGATCTCCACTCCGGTCACTACGGCGGAACCGCGCTCAACGCAATCCACGCGCTCGCCCAGGCGTTGACCGCGCTCTTCCCTCGCAGTGGACGCCTGCCCGAACCTCTGCGAGCGGGTGTGACCGAGCCGAGCGACGACGAAGCCCGGGACTGGAGCGATCTCCCGCCCGGCGCCGAGGAGCTCGCGCGGGTAGGCGCGGTACCTCTCGACGCCGCCGCTGCCGAGGAGTTCTACGAGCGTGCGTTCGTCGAGCCGTCCATCGACGTGACTGGCATCCTCGGAGGCAAGCCCGGCCTGCGGAACACCACGCTCGTCTCACGCGCGTCAGCCGGAATCACGATCCGCGTGGCGCCGGGCCAGGATCCCGCGACTCTCGCGTCCGCTGTCGAGCAACTCCTCCGCGACGCCCTCCCGGCCGGAGCGAGCCTCGAGGTTCTCGCAGCCGACATGACGCCTCCGGCCGTCCTTCACCGAGACACGGCCGCGCTCCACGCTGCGCGCGGTGCGTTCACGGAGGTGTTCGGTCGCGAGCCCCTCATCGTGCGCGTCGGAGGAACGCTCCCGATCCTGGCCGCACTTGCGCGACGCCGCATTCCGACGGTGCTCGCCGGTCTGGCGCTCCCGGACAGCCACACGCACTCGCCGAACGAGCGGATGCTGCTCGAGACATTTCCGCTCGGCGTTGCGGCCGCGCGCGAGACCTATCGCGCGATCGGCGCGCTCCAGACTCGTTAGCGAGCCTGGCGTCTGTTCAGCCGCCGCAACGGCGGAACTCGACGGTGGGCCTGCCCGACGCCGCCCAGCTAACGATCCCGCCGCCCCAGACGGGATGCGCGTCGAAGCCGCGGGCGGCGAGGATGCTCGCAGCGACCGCGGCCCGCGGCCCCGTCTCGCAGATCGTCACGATCGGCCTGTCGCGCGGAAGGTCGGACTCGCCCAGCGCGAGCAGGCGGTAGGGGATGTTCCGGCTGCCGGCGATGTAGCCCGTGTCGCGCTCGTCCTTCTCTCGCACGTCGATGAGCTCCGCGCCTTCGGCCAGCAAGTCGTCGAGCTCGTCGATGGAGACGAGGCCGAGCGTCTCCGTGCCGCCGCCGAGGACATACCCCGAGATGTTCAACAGGCCAACGGATCGCAATGCACGGATCGCTTCCGCCGCTTCGCTCGTGTCGGACGCACAGACAACGACCGAGTCCGGCTCGAGCACGAACGCCGCCTTCGTGGAGAAGCTCGTTCCCGTCACGGGCACATTCAGCGCGCCCGCGAAGTGGCCGTCCGCGAAGGCTTCCACCGGCCTGACGTCGAGCACCTGCGCACCCTCTGGTGGTGCGGGAAGCTCCGGCGGCTCCGGCTGCGCGCCGACGAACGGGCCGCGGTTCATCTCCACGATCCGCTCCATGTTGGGTGGCCGCGGGGCGGAGATCGCCGCCGACTCGGCGATGAACAGCGCAACGTCGTCGGTGGCGAGCGCCGGGTTGAAGCGTCGCTCGAAGCCGATCGTCGTCGAGGCCTTCGAGCTCATCGCCTTGCCGCAAAGCGATCCTGCGACATGGCCGGGATAGACCTCGACACCGTCCCCAAGCTCGACGAGACGCCGAAGCGAGTGGAAGAGCCCTTCTGCGCCCTCGCGTGCCTCGACGGCTAGATCCGGTCGGGCAGCGTCACCAACGAAAAGAGAGTCCCCCGTGAGAACGATCCAGGGGTCAGGCCCGCGCGAACGATCACTGACGGCGAAGCAGCAGTGCTCCGGCCGGTGCCCGGGCGTGTGAATGCATCGAAGGACGACCTGACCGACCTCGATCTCATCGCCGTCGTCCAGCCGGTCGTGCGGGTATTCGGCCTCGGCCGCGGAGTGAACGCTCACCGGAACGCCGTGCTCCAACGCGAAGCGCCCGTGTCCCGAGAGGTGATCCGCGTGCGTGTGCGTCTCGATCGTCCTGACGATTCGCACGCCGCGCCGCTCCGCCTCGTCGAAGTACTGATCGATCGCGAAGGCCGGGTCGACGACGACTGCAGTCCCCGTGTCCGCATCGCCGACCAAGTACGAAGCGCAACCGAGGGCGTCATCGACGAACTGCGTGAAGATCACGACGTCCGACCGTAGCAGCGGCTCCCGCTATCTCTCTTGAAGTGCCGGCGGGAACAGGCGTTCCCGCATGGATTGGCGGAATCCCTGCAAGTGTCGCGAGTCGGCGCTTTGACGTAGAGGTCGTCTGGGCCGCATTTCGCCGGGCTGGTGAGGTCTGGGGTGAGGTCTGGAATCGGCGGCCTCGGTCGGCACGGCCGTTCAATGCACGACGACCCGCGCTCAGAACGCGGGTCGTCGGAAGTCGAGCAGCGCAAACCTGGGGTGACAGGTCTTGGGCCGCCCGGCTGAGCGTAGCTCACAATGGCGGCTTCGTCGGGACGCCCGCCTGCACGCGCTCGGGTACGTGCGCTGCGAGCACGGCGGCCACTGGCGTCCGCCGTGGGTGAGCCGCTGCCGGCGTCGACGGTGTCCGTCGTATGCCCCGACCTGGGCGCGGGACACGTTGCGCAAGCTACGCGAGAACCTCCGTGCGTACGGCGGGCTCGTGTCGATGACGACGGTCACGGCGCCAGGCGAGGAAGCCGGGCTCGTCTGGGACACGGCACGCTGTTCGCATCCGCCCGGCGAGACGTGCAGCGGTCGGAAGGGCTGTCGCGTCGTAGAAGGCGCGGCGGATCTCTGGAATGAGTGCTCGCGGATGTGGTGGCGCGAGCTCAACCGGATCGCGAAGCAGCACGCCGACCGGCGGCTACGAGCGCTCGGCTACGACAAGCGCGGCGGACTCCTCGCCTACTCGTGGGAGATGCAACGCCGCGGCGTCTGGCATCTGCACATCGTTCTCGGCATGCAGACGGCTCCCGAACGCGAGTGGGCTCGTGCATACGTTGAGACGCTGCGCATGATCGGCCCGTCGAAGGGCTTCGGGTTCGTCGACGCGAAACCGCTCGAGACGCCGCGGGAGGCTCGCAGGGTCGCCGGCTACCTGAGCAAATACCTCGCGACGTGGAACCCGGACGGCTCGATCGAAGTGAGCGAGACCGTGACCGCTGCCGGCAGGACGCTCCTCAACTACGTGAGCCGAGATCTTACGATGCTCACTGG
>JAERMP010000341.1 GCA_016844515.1 Thermoleophilia bacterium
CGTCCGCTTCGCGGCCGGAGCTCGGCTTATTCACATCGCGCATCCGGCCTGACGCGTCCGGCGGGCTGGCTAGCCTCCGCCCGTGTCCGCGACCTCGGTGCGTGAGCTCGACCTCGACCTCGACGCCTTCGAGGGGCCGTTCGACCTGCTCCTCACGCTCCTGCTGAAGGAGGAGCTCGAGCCGCGCGAGATCGACGTGGCCTCGATCGTCCTCTCCTTCGTCGAGCTCATGGCCGCGCGGGACGAGCTCGATCTCGAGGCGTGTGGCGAGTTCCTCGTGCTTGTCTCTGCGCTGCTCGAGCTGAAAGCACGCGCGCTCTTCCCGGACGAGGCCGCCGAGCTCGGCGAGCTCGAGCCCGAAGAGGCCGCGGGAGAGCTCGCTCGGCGCTTGGCGGAGTATCGGCGCATGAAGGAGGCTGCCGCGTGGCTGGTGCAGAGGCTCGCCGCCGAAGGCGATCGCTGGTTCCGGCTTGGTCCGGCTCCGTTCGCGCCGCAGCCCGAGCGAAGGCTGGCGCCGCAGGATCCCCAGGCGTTGGCTGGTGCATTACGGGCGCTGGCCGTGCCGCCCCCGACCGTCTCGCTGAGCCACATGGCACTGCGCTTCCCGCCGGTCTCGCAGTTTCTCGAGCGCTTTCGATCCCTTCTCGCTCGGCGCCGCCGCTTCGACTTCGACGCCGAGGTTGGCGCGCTCTCCCGGGTCGAGCAGGCGGTCGCGCTGCTGGCCCTCCTCGAGCTGCGCAAGTCGGGCGAGGTCGCGCTGAGTCAGGCGAAGCCGTTCGCGCCGATAAGGGTTTCCCGCTCCGACGACGAAAGGATCCTCGAATGGACAGCCCGCTCCGCCTGATCGCCGCCCGCTCTCGGTGGACGAGCTCGCGGAGGCTGCGGACGACGATCCCGAGCGCGTCGAGATGGCGCTGGGACTTCTTCGGGAGCGCTACAGCGAGGGCCGAAGCGGCATCGTCCTCGAGGGAGTCGCGGGAGGCTTCGCGTTTCGCGCTAGTCGCGAAGCCGCAGACGCCTGCGCGCGCCTCTTCGAGCGACCCGTCGAGCGCGGGTTGTCTCAGGCGGCGCTCGAGACGCTGGCCATCGTCGCGTATCTCGGGCCGTGCTCGCGTCCCGACGTCGCTCGGATTCGCGGCGTGGCCGCCGATTCCGCCGTCGCGAGCCTCGTCGAGCGCGGGTTGATCAGCGAAGCCGGCCGGGAGAGTGTGCCGGGCGGAGCAGTTCGCTATCGGACGACCCCACTCTTCGAGCGCGTCTTCGGGCTCGAGAGCCTCGCTGCGCTGCCGCGTCTCGACGATCTTGTCGAGGACGCGGGAGAGCTTCGCGACCGCCTCCTGGAAGTCGCTGAGGCCCGCGCCTCGTAGGGGGCGAGACTTGCCTCGCCGGGGCCGCACAAGCGCGGCTCTACAGCTGTCAGGCGCCGCCGCGAAGCACGGGCGCGACGTGACGGCCACGAGCCGCCTGGCTGGACATTGGCCTCGAATACCGCGAGCTCTGCGAGCCCGTCGATCCATTCGTCGATCTGACGCACGACAGCGTCACCCCAGGCTGGCAACAATGTGCCGTGCGGCTGAACGCATTCCTCGCCCGTTCGGGCGTCGCGTCGCGACGACGCGCGGACGAGCTGATTCGCGACGGGAGGGTGCGCGTGAACGGTGAGGTCGGTGAGCTGAACACCGTCGTCGGTGAGCACGACGTCGTCGAAGTCGACGGGCAGCGCGTCGAGCCCCAACCCCTCCATTACGTCCTCTTGAACAAGCCTCCTGGCGTCGTCACCACCGCGGCTGACCCGCACGGCCGCCCGACGGTCGTCGATCTGGTGTCCCACGAGGCGCGCGTCGTCCCGGTCGGTCGGCTCGATGTCGACACGACGGGTGCGCTCCTCCTGACAAACGACGGGGAGCTTGCGCACCGGCTGGCGCATCCGCGTTACGGGGTCGCGAAGGTCTACGACGTGGACGTCGGGGGCTCACCGTCCCCGGAAGCGCTCGCGAAGCTCCGTGCCGGCGTCGAGCTCGAGGACGGGGAAACGGCGCCCGCCGAGGCTCGCATCATCCGGCGTGGAACACGGGTGAGCCGCATCGAGCTGACGTTGCACGAGGGGCGAAAGCACCAGGTGAAGCGCATGTGCGCCGCGGTCGGCTATCCCGTGCAGCACCTTCACCGCAGACGGTACGCGGGCCTACGCCTCGTCGGGCTCGATCCCGGTCAGTGGCGTGAGCTCACACCGGAAGAAGTGGCAGAGCTGCGTCGCGCGGTCGGTCTGTAGCAGGTTCCGCGTCAGCGACGACCCGCGAAGCCCATGCGGTCGTAGATCGCTTCCAATGTCGGCGCGGATGCTTCGCGCGCCTTGTCCGCCCCGAGATCGAGAAGCCGCGCGAGTTCTGCCGAGTCGGAGCGAAGCTCCTGGTATCGGGTCTGGATGGGAACGATGAGCTCGACGAGCGCGTCTCCGACAGCCTCCTTGAACACGCCGTATCCCTGACTGTCGAACCGCGTCTCGACCTCTTCGATCGTCTCGCCAGTCGCCACGGTCATCAACTCGATTAGGTTGGACACGCCTGGCTTCGATTCGTCGTGGCGAACTTCGCGGCCGGAGTCGGCCACTGCGCGCTTGATCTTGCGTCGGATGGAGTCGGGGTCGTCGAGCATCAGCACCTTCCCCTGTTCGGTACCGAATGACTTCGACATCTTCTTCGTCGGATCCTGGAGATCCATGATCCGTGCACCGGCCTCTGGGTAGATACCCTCGGGCACCGTAAAGGTCTCGCCGTAGCGGGCGTTGAAGCGCTGCGCGATGTCACGGCAGAGCTCAAGATGTTGACGTTGGTCGTCGCCGATCGGGACGATGTCAGTTTGGTACAGGAGGATGTCGCCGGCCATCAA
>JAERMP010000148.1 GCA_016844515.1 Thermoleophilia bacterium
CGCGGAGTTGGACGAGGAAGGGACAGCGGACGGCCAGGAGCCCCGCGAGGGGCATGACCAAGCCGATTCTGAGGATGGGCGGTACTGGGCTCGAACCAGTGACCCCCAGCTTGTCGAGCTGGTGCTCTCCCAACTGAGCTAACCGCCCCAGGTGGCTCAGATTAGCGCAATCCATCTGATGTTCTCAATACGCTCTCTCGCGTGTCGGCGGTGCATCTCGCCCACCTCACCTGGCCCGAGGCTGAGGCGCTACGCGCGCGGGACGACGTCGTCGGGCTCATCCCAACGGGCTCGCTCGAGCAACACGGGCCGCACCTCCCCCTCGGCACCGACTTTTTGGCCGCGGAAGCGCTCGCGGACGCAATTGCCGAACGGCTCCCCGCCCCGGTCGTCGTGACGCCGGTGCTGACGGCCGGCCTCTCGGAGCACCACCTCGCGTTCCCGGGCACCGTCACCCTTCCCGAGGACGCGTTCCGAAGCTGGATCGATGCGCACATCGCCGCGCTCGAGCGGATCGGCGTCCGGCGTGTCGCAGTCTTCAGCGGCCACGGGGGCAACTTCGCGTGCATCGGCGACGTCGCGGCCGGATATGCGGCCCGGGGAAGCGCGGTTCGCGTGATCGCGTACGACGACGTTCTCACCTTCCTCCGAGTGATGACCGAGGCAGCGCGTTCGACAGGCGTCTCGGTGCCCGAGACCGACGGTCACGCCGGCATCCTCGAGACGAGCTTCGCGCTCGCGCGCTTCAACCCGGGCCTCGTCCGCGACTTCGCCGGCGTGGAGGGCTTCACGGGCGGAGAGCCCGGCTGGGAGGAGCGGATGATGGCGGAGGGAATCGACTCGCTCACGCCAACCGGAGTCCTCGGGGACCCGGCCGGGGCGAGCGTCGAAGTCGGGGAGGCGATCTTCGAGGCGCTGGCGGACGAGCTCACACGCTGGATCGCGCGAGAGTTCGACATCCCAGACGGTTGAGCGGCCGCGCCGTTGGCGCCGCTCAGAAGAGCTCGGGGCACCACGGTGCGCGGTCGGTCGCGAAGATCGCGTCCGCCCGCGCGAGGCCGCCGCGCCGCGCTTCCTCGACCAGCCCGGCACGGGCGAGCTGTGTGAACGAGAACCCGCCGAGATAGGTCGCGCCGAGCGCGGTCACGTCCAGCCGCAGGTCTGCGGCACGGGTCGAGCGGCGCGCCGCGCCGCTCGCGAGTGTCCACGTGCCGGCGTTCCAGGGACCGAAGTCGTCTCGAACGTCGAACGTCACGCGGCCGTCCGCGCCATACCCGCGGGCCGAGAGGGCAGCGCCCACGTCGACGAGGCGCACCCAGAGCCCGGTTTCGGCCGTGAGATCCAGCCGATCGAGACGCGCGACCATGTGCATGAGCGGGTGATCCGCGGGAAGGAACCACGCGAGGATCTCGTCTACCCAGTCGATCCCGAACAGGAATCGCCAGATCTCACGCATTCCCGTGACATCGGTCGCGATCGCTTCGATGACGCGGAGCCGACGTGTCCACTGACCCTGCTCCTCTCGCTCCACGAGCCGATACATCGCATACGCAGTCGAGCGCCCGTCGAGCTCGAAGACGGCAAAGTTGAGAGGACCGGCTCCTTGCGGTCGTCTATCCGGATCATCTCGGAGCCGCCGCAGCTCCCACCAGTCCCGCGACCGTGAGAGAAAGCCAGGGGTGGTCTTGCGCACCTGGTTATAGATGCGCGGAAACGTGCGCTTCGCCTCGTCCTGGTCGACGAGCCGAACGGCGCCCGCGCGCGCAGGGGCATCAGCCCTCATGGACGCCCAGGTGCGGGGAAGCGTGACCTGATGCCGCAAGGACGCGAGCCCGTAGCCATAGCGACCGTAGATCGTCTCTTCCGACGCGAACAGGGCTGCTATCGGCTCTCCGCGCTCGCGGACATCGTCGAGTTGCGCACGCATCATGCGGGTGAGGAGTCCTTGACGGCGATGGGTCGGGAGCGTGCCGACCACCGTCACACCGGCACACGGCACGGACACCGAGCCCGGGACAGTCATGTCGAAGGTAAATGCGCCCGCACCGGCCACTGCCTTGTCACCGTCGAAGACCGCGTGCGTCCGTTCGGCAGAGAGAAGTCTCGCGAACCGTTCGACCTCTTCAGGCTTCGGTACCCAGCCGAAGTAGTGGCCAATCGCCCCCCATGCCTGGGCGAGCTCTTCGTGGGAACGGCACGCCCGAACCCGGTACGCCACGGCGCGGATCCTACTGATGCGGTCGCAGCAAGCCTCGCCCTACGCGATCTTCTCGAGCGGGGCGTACTCGACCATGAGCCGTCTTTCGGTTCCGTCGGCGGCGAAGCGGATGGTCACGACACCTCCGGGCTCGATCCCCGTGACGATCCCTTCACCGAGTGAGCCATGCCGGACGGCGTCGCCGGTGGAGAGCACTAGTCCTGGCCTCGGCTCCACCGCCGCGCCGGGCTGCGCCTTGTACCCACTCCAGGACGACGGACGAAGTCGCTCCCGCTCGACCTCACGAGGCAGCTCGTCGAGGAACCGGGACGAGAGGTTATAGCTCCTCCGGCCGAAGAGCGAGCGCGACAGTGTGTGCGTCAGAGTCAGCCGCTCCATCGCCCGCGTCATCCCCACGTAGCAAAGACGGCGCTCCTCCTCCACCCCCTGCTCCTCGATCGCGCGGACGTGCGGGAAGATGCCTTCCTCCATCCCGATCACGAAGACGGTGCGGAACTCGAGGCCCTTCGCGTTGTGCAGCGTCATCAGCGTGACGAGGCCGCGGTCGTCGGAGATCGTGTCCTGGTCGGAGACGAGCGCGATGTCCTGGAGGAAGCCGGCGAGCGATGCGTCGGCGGTCTGCTGCCGATACTCGCGGGCGACGCCGACGAGCTCCTGCAGGTTCTCGATCCTTCCTCTGGCCTCGATCGTCCGCTCGGCCTCGAGCGCGTCGAGCGTTCCCGTCTTCTCGAGCACGCGCTCGAGGATCTCGTCCACCGGGAGCTCCTGCGAGAGCGCCATGAGCGACTCCATCGTCGCGTGGAAGCCGCGGACGGCGCGACACGAGGCGGCGGTCACGCCAGCAGCCTCGGGATCGGCCATTGCGGCGAAGAGGGTGCGGCCCGTGTTCTCGGCGTGGGTGACGAGCCGCTGCAGCGAGGTATCCCCGATCCCGCGGCGCGGACGGTTCGCGATCCGTAGCAGCGATGTCGCATCCGGCGGGTTGACGAGCACGGAGAGGTACGCAGTCGCGTCGCGGATCTCCGCGCGCTCGTAGAAGCGCGGACCGCCGATGACCTGGTAGGGGACGTCCTGCCGGACGAGCACGTCCTCGAGCACCCGGGACTGCGCGTTCGTTCTGTAGAAGACCGCGATCTCACTGGCCGAGAGGCCGCCGTCGATGTGCGATGCGATCTCCGCCGCGACGAATCGTGCCTCCGCGTGCTCGTCCTCGACCTCGATAACACGCACAGGATCGCCCTCGCCGAGCTCGGAGAAAAGGTTCTTGGGCTTGCGCTCGCGGTTCTGCTCGATCAGCGAGTTGGCCGCGCGCAGAATCATGTTCGTCGAGCGGTAGTTCTGCTCGAGTGTGACGACGACCGTCCCGGGGAAGTCCTTCTCGAACTCGAGGATGTTGCGTATGTCAGCGCCTCGGAAGCCGTACACCGACTGGTCCTGATCGCCGACCGCACACACGTTCCCGTGCTCGCCGCCGAGGAGCTGCAGCAGCCGGTACTGCGCGTGGTTCGTGTCCTGGTACTCGTCGACGAGGACGTAGCGGAACGCCTTTCGCCAGCGCTCGAGCGCCTCGGGGAAGCGCTCGAAGACCTGCACGGTCAACATCAGCATGTCGTCGAAATCGACGGCATTCGAGGCGTGGAGGCGGCGCTGGTAGAGCTCATACGTCTCCGCAACCGTCTGGTCCCAGAACGAGGCGACGCGCTTCGCGTACTCCTCGGGCGAGACGAGCTCGTTCTTGGCGCGCGAGATCTGCGCGTGGATGCCGCGAGGCGAGAACCGCTTCGGATCCTTCCCGAGCTGCTCGAGGCACGCCCTGACGAGGCGCACCTGATCCTGGTCGTCGTAGATCGTGAAGGTCGAGCGATAGCCGAGCCGCTCTGCCTCGCGTCGCAGCATCCGACCGCAGGCTGCGTGGAACGTGAGGATCCAGATCGCCCGCGCAGTCGTGCCGAGCATCCGCTCGAGGCGCTCGCGCATCTCCCCCGCCGCCTTGTTCGTGAACGTGATCGCGAGAATCTCGTTCCCGCCTTGTTCGTGAATGTGATCGCGAGGATCTCGTTCGGCTTGACACCGCAGGCGCGAATCAGATGAGCGACCCGATAGGTGAGGACGCGCGTCTTGCCTGATCCCGCCCCGGCGACGACGAGAAGCGGCCCCTCGGTGGCGAGAACAGCCTCGCGCTGAGCCTCGTTCAGGTCGGCGAGGTAGCTCTCGGGGGTCGCAACGGCCACTTTCCGATGCTATCCGTCACCACGGAGGAACCCTCCCAGCACTACGATCGACCGATGATCGAGGCGATTCATACGCTCATCTACTCCGACGACCCCGAGGCGACGAGAGCGTTCTTCCGCGACGTGCTCGGTTGGCCGTACGTCGAGCACCCCGAGTCGGAGCCCGGGTGGCTCATCTTCAAGACTGGGCCGAGCGAGATGGGCGTCCACCCCACCTCCGGAACGCATGCGGGCGAGACCTACACGTATCCGCGGCACCACTCGATCTCGCTGATGTGCGATGACATCGACGCGACAAGAGCGGAGCTCGCGGCGAAGGGAGCGACGTTCTCCGACGAGGTCCAGGACTTCGGGTTCGGACTGGGGACGATGCTGGAGCTGCCGGGTGCGGGCGGGATCCTCCTCTACGAGCCTCGGCATCCCGAGGCGCACAGCCCGAGCCGCGACCAGCTCTAGTCGTTCGCGGACGTTCGCCGGGGGACGACGGCGAGCCGGTCGCCTACTGAGATGACGTCGATCGACGCCCCGTAGTGGCTTGCGATCAGGTCCTCGGTGAGGACGTCGCGCGGGACGCCGTCGGCCGCCACCCGACCGCCGTCGAGGAGGACCATGCGGTCGGCGTACTGCGCCGCCAGGGTGAGGTCGTGCATGGCCGCGACGAGGGTGAGCCCCGATTCCGCGCGCAGAGTGTCTAGTAGGTCGAAGGCCTGCTGCTGATGGCCGATGTCGAGCGCCGCCGTGGGCTCGTCGAGGAGGACGATGCGCGCCTCCTGGGCGAGCGCCCGGGCGACGACCGCTCGCTGCTTCTCGCCACCCGAGAGCGTGCCGAGCCGGCGCTCCTCGTAGCCGAGCAGGTCCAGGCGAGCTAGTGCGCGCGCCGCGGCTTCACGGTCGCGCCTGCTCTCCTTCGCCAGCGGGCCGAGATGCGGAGTGCGGCCGAGGAGCACGTACTCGCCGACCGTCATCCACGGAGGCGTGGACGGTTCCTGCGGCACGACCGCGATGAGGCGGGCGAGCTCCACGCGGGCCATCTCCCTGATCGAGCGGCCTCCGAGCGCGATGAGGCCAGAGAACGAGACGAGGCGCGCGATCGCTCGCAGGAGCGTCGTCTTCCCGGCGCCGTTCGGGCCGATGAGCGCAAGCCACTCCCCCTCGGCGACCGACGCGTCGATCCCGTCGACGACCGGTCGCCCTCCGAGAACGACGGTGACGCTCTGCAGCTCGATCGCCGTCACGAGCCTCCTCCCCGTGTCGTGCGCAGAACGAGCGCGAAGAACGGCGCCCCGAAGAACGCGGTCACCACTCCGAGCGGGATCTCGGCGGGCGAGAGTGCTGTGCGAGCGACCACGTCGGCGAGCACGAGGAACCCCGCCCCGATGATCACGGACAGTGGAAGCAGAGCCCGGTAGCCGACACCAGATACGAGGCGGATCGCGTGCGGGACGATGATTCCGACGAAGCCGATGAGCCCGCTCACGGCGACAGCGGCTGCTGTGCCGAGCGTCGCTGCGACGACGAGAGCGAGCCGCACTCGCCGGACATCGACGCCGAGGCTGGCTGCCTCGTCGTCGCCGAGGCTCAGGACATCGACGACGCGTCGCAGCGCGAGGATGACAACAATCGCGACGGCGACGTACGGAAGAATCAGCCACACGTCGGCCCAGCCCGTGCTCGGAATGTTTCCGAGGATCCAGGAGTACACCTGCTGCAACGTCTCGGCGTTCTGCTGCTGGACGAACGTCTGCCAGGCCGTGAAGAACGCGGCAACGGTGACGCCCGCGAGGACGAGCGTCGCAGCGTCGCGCTCCCGCTTGGCCGAGCGGCCGACCGCGTAGGTGAGCAGGACTGCCACCGATCCGCCGACGAAGGCGGCGACCGGGAGCGCACGCTGTCCACGCAGCCCCTCGGGGAGATACGCGATCGCGATCGTCGCTCCGAGACCCGCACCTGCGGCGACGCCGAGAAGGTACGGATCGGCGAGGGGATTGCGGAAAACGCCCTGGTAGGTCGCACCGGCTGACGCCAGCATCGCGCCCACGAGCGCAGCGAGGACCACACGCGGAACGCGGATCTCCCAGAGGATCGCCTCCTCGGTCGGCGTGAGAGATGTGGAGACACCCGGTACGTGCAAGCGCGCGGCTGCCGACTCGAGCACAGCGCCGAACCCGAGGTCGATGGGGCCTGCGAGTACTCCGATCGCGAGCGAGAGGAGGAGGAACGCCACCGCAGAGCAGGCCCATCCGGGCGTGAGACCTCGCGCCCGAACGTCCGGAGCGTGCTCCGCAGCGACGTTCATCTGACTACTGGCGTAGCCGCGCGAGCGCTGACGACATCGCGCGGAAGAAGTTCACGAGCCGAGGGCCCCAGCGCGAGGCGATCGAGTCGTCGATCCGCACGATCGACCCGGTGCGCACGGCGCTGATGCGATCCCAACCCGGTCGCGACGCGACTGTCGAGGGCTTCTGCCCGCAGCACACGGTGTCCGCCAGCACGATGACGTCGGGGCTCGCGGAGACGACATACTCGGCCGAGAGCTGCGGATAGCCCGTGCCGACCGAATCGGCCTCGTCGGCGATGTTGCGGAGGCCGAGTGCCGCATAGACCTTGCCGACGAACGTCTTCGAGGTCGCCGAATAGAGGTCGGGCGTCAGCTCGTGGTACACCGAGAGCCCCCCGCCGGGCGTGCGCGCCGCCTTGACGATGCCGGCGATCTTCGACTTCATGCGATCGATCAGCCGCGTCGCTTCGGCTTCGTGCCCGGTGACAAGACCGAGCTGCCTGATCTGCTGATACGCGCCTTTGAACGTCGCCGCGCCGTCGTGATGGATGACGGTGATCCCGAGCCGCTCGAGCGCCCCGGAAAGACCCTTCGGGTCATACGCGATGACCACGAGGTCGGGCCGATAGCCGGCGATGGCCTCCACGTTAGGTGTGAAGCCCGAGAGCGAGGTGGAGGGAGCGCTCTTCGGGAAGTCGGATTGATCGTCGACCGCGACCACCTGCGAGCCGGCGCCGATGGCAAACAGGGACTCGGTCGCGGTGGGCGAGAGCGACACGATGCGGCGCGGCCTCGTCGCAACCGTGACCTTGCCGTTCGAGGCCACGATCGTGACCGGGAACGACGTAGGAGCTGCGTGCCTTGTAACAGTCTGTTGCAAGATCGGGTGAACGCCGGCCGCTCCGGCGACGAACATGGCGAACGCCGCCACCAACGCACCGGTGACGAGAGCTGTGAAGTGACGAGACCTGTGAAGCGAAGCACCTGAATCCTCCTTCCGCGAGGGGTTCGGCTAGGAGGAGCGCGACAGGTCTTCTGACTCGGGGCTCCCTCCCTCGCCGCCTTCCCGGCTTGCGCCAGTGGCTTCGTGGCGGAGGAGCGTCTCCCCTTACAGCGGCGGGACCGTCCCGGATTCGCACCGGGTTCCCTCACCGTGCTCCTTGATTGGAGGGCGAGCCTATCATCGGACGGTGTCCGCTTCCTTCACGCGACTCTGGCTCCCCGTCCTTGCGTGGGCCGCCTTGATCTTCGCCTTCTCGTCGGTGCCGGATCTGGGGACGGGTCTCGGTGGCTGGGACCTCGCCCTGCGCAAGCTCGCTCATGCGGCGGAATACTCCGTACTCGGAGCCCTTCTCGTACGCGCGACCGGACGGAGCGGGCTCGCGTTCGCACTCGGGACGCTGTACGCGACCAGCGACGAGATCCATCAGACATTCGTCTCCGGTCGCATGGGCTCTCCGCTCGACGTCGCGATCGATGCGATCGGTGTCGCGTGTGGCGTCGTCCTCTGGCAGTCCATTCGGACTCGTCGGCTCGTATGACGCAAGGACGAGCGGTCGCGATCGATCTCGACGCCCTCGGCGACACGCGCGCGCTCTGGAGCGATTGGCTCGCGTCGGCTCGAGCGGTGCTCAGCGTCGATCCCGCCGCGCTCTCCGCCGACCGCGGTGAGGCAGCCGCGGAGCTCGACCGTCAGGGAGCGGGTAACTGGCGAGCCCTGCTCGAGCGCTATAGCGAGGAACGTGCGCCCGTCTATATCCGCCGAGACGCGGAGACGAGCGCTGCATTGCGCTCACTCGACGCGTCGGGACACGTGATCGGGGTCTTCACGGATGCCCCCGAACCGCTCGCGCGCGTCGCGCTCGCCCAGCTCGGCGCCACGCGGCGGATTGCAGAGCTCGAGGTCGGAGACGGCGCTCTCGAGCGCATCCTCGTGGCCTTCGGCGCGGATGCACTCGTGGTTCGCACTCGCGACGCGCTCATCGACATCGCGCGAACAACCTTGTAACAGTCTGTTACTTGGCAGGGGTCGGGCCCTCCGGTTCGTACAATCGGCTCATGGACCAGAAGGACGTCGGGGATCGACAGCTCGACGCGCTCCTCGAGCGGCTCGATCGCATCGCGGACGAGCTCGCGCGCCTGAACCGGACGACCGAGAAGCAGGACGGGTTTACCCTCGTCGCCCGCGAGCTTCGTGAGCTCACGGAGTCGATGAACGCGCTCGCCTACGCCGCGCTCGGCCAGGCGCCACCTCGCGTGAGGCGTCGCGCCGGCTGACCAGCGAGCTGCGCAAGACCGGAATCCGCTAGCGCGGCATTCCGGTCGCGCCAAGATCCCTGAAGGCGGCCGCTTCGCGGCCGCGGCGTTGGCTTGTAGATCGACGATTACGTCAGTCGGAAGATCGTTCCATCGTGGGAGACTGCGAACAGCTCCCCGGCAGCGTTCTCGCCGAACGAGCTCAGGCTGCCGACCTCGAACGGCTCGGTCCGAAGGTCGACCACTGCGCCGGCGGAGACGCGGAAGCTCCAGATCGTCCCTGAGCAGTAGTCGCCGACGACGTACCGCCCGCGCTCCGCCGGACGGGCCGAGCCGCGATAGACCAGGAGCGCCGTTGTCGTAGCGCTGGGATCCTTCGTAGCGATTCCAGCCGTAGTTCTCGAGCCCGGGACTCTCACGTGGCGTGAAGTCGACCTCTTCGACCGAGCCCTGCCCAACGTCGCCGATGTAGAGGTCCCCCGTCAGGCGATCGAACGAGAACCGCCACGGGTTTCTCAGCCCGAGCGCCGCGATCGACCACCTCGCGCCCGGTTTCGACACGTCGAGGGTGAGCAGCTTCCCGAATCGAGACGCCATGTCCTGCGACCTGTCTTGCGGATCGCCGCCTGCACCGCCATCGCCGATGCTCGTGTACAGGCGTCCATCAGGTCCAAAGGCGAGATGCCCGCCGTTGTGATTCCCGTACGGGTCGCGCACGGCGAGCAGGATCTTGCGGCTCGTAGGCACGGCCTTCGTGCCGTTCGAGCGGAACCGGGCAACGGTATTTCGATCGCCGTTCGACGTGTAGGCGACGTAGAGGAGCCGGTTTTTCGCGTAGTTGGGGTGAAACGCGAGCCCGAGCAAGCCCTGCTCGCCGCCCGAGACGATCTGGCGACGAATGTCGAGGAAGACCGTCCGTCGGCCCGATCTGAGCCGAATCACCCTTCCACCCTGCTCCACGACGTAGACCGTTCCGGGCTCGCCGGGGGCGTACGTCAACAGCACGGGAGCATCGAACCCCCGTGCGTAAGCGACCTTGCCGAACGCTTCGCTCGCACGTGAAGCCGACCCCGCACCTCCGAGCAAGAGGGCGCCCGCGACGGCGACCGCGATCGTCGACAAGGCGCGCACGGCACCACGGTAGCCAACCCCTGTGAACAAGCCGTGAGCCGGAGTAGGGTACGCGCTCGTGAAGGTCTTCGTGATCGGCGCGGGGCAGGTCGGAACGACAATCGTCGAGGCTCTCCACGAGGACCACGAGATCACCGTGCTCGACAACGAGGCATCGCGCCTCCAGGCGATCGCCGGGCGGTTCGACGTCGCGACGTACGAGGGCGACGGGACGAGCCGCAAGGACCTCGCAGCGGCCGGAGTCGGAAGCGCAGACCTCGTCATCGCCTGCACGTCCCGCGACGAGGTGAACCTGGTCGCAGGCATGTTCGCGCGCCGTGAGACGCCCGGGGCAACGACGGTGATCCGGACCTCGAACGTCGAGTACGTCGAGCTCTGGCGCGCCGGCCAGCTTGACGTCGACTTCGTCGTCTCGTCCGAGCTCGAGACGGCGTACGCGATCAGCCGCATCATCGGCGTTCCTGCGGCACGACAGACCGATGTCTTCGCGGAGGGACAGGTGCAGGTTGGTGAATTCGACGCCGAGGAAGGCGCATCTCCCGACGTGATCGGCGTCGCGCTACGCCACGCGAAGATCCCGGCCGATTCGAAGATCGCGGCCATAATCCGCGACAACGAGACCATCCTTCCCGGGGGTGACGAGACGATCCGGATCGGCGATCGAATCGTCGTCATCGGCTCGCCGGCAGCGGCGAAGGCATGGAGCTCGCTCCTCTGGCCCGAAGGCGGGACCGTGCGTGACGTCGTGATCTTCGGAGCCGGTCACGTGGGAATGGCCATCGCGCGCGTGCTCGTCGAGCAGGGGCTCAACGTGCGCATGATCGAGGCCTCGAGCGAGCAGGCGCGCCGTGCCGCCGAGGCCCTTCCGACCGTGCGTGTCTACAACGCGACCGGGTTCGACCCCGACTTCCTCGAGCGGGAGCGGATCGGCCAGTCGCAGGCCGGCATCTTCGCCATGAGAGACGACGCCAAGAACCAGTACGCCGCTTCTCTCGCGCAGGTGAACGGCATCCAGTTCACGATCGCGATTGCGCACGAAGCTGTCTCGGTCGCAGCCTTCGAGCACGCGGGCATCGACGTCTCGGTGAACCCGCGCGGAGTCACCGCCGAGGAAATCGTCCGCTTCGCACACGATCCACGGATGCAGCAGGTCTCGATGCTCGAGGGCAACCGCTACGAGGTGCTCGACGTCACCACGAGGGAGTCGAGCCGCTACATCGGCATGGCGTTCCGCGACATGCCTGTCCACGGCTCGCTCATCGGCGCGATCGTCCGCAACGGGGAGGCAATCTTCCCGCACGGCGACGATGTCCTGCAGGCTGGCGACCGCGTGATCATCTTCACCGAGACCGCAAACGCGCCCTGGGTCGTCGAGGCACTCTGAGTTGACTCAAGCTCCATCGCGGATCGGTTCCCCGCGACGACTCGCAATCGACATCCCTGCCGTCGTCAACCTCGTCGGGACGCTGGGGAAGTACCTTGGGCTCGCCGCACTCTTTCCCATCCCGTTCGCGCTCTGGTACGGCGAGACGCTCCTTCCCTTCCTCGTGGCAGGCGTCCTCACGAGCGGACTCGGGTTCGCCCTCGAGCGGCTGACGGCCGGCGCTGCCGGGCGCGTGGGCGTGCGGGAAGGCTTCCTCGTGGTAGCCCTGACCTGGCTGCTTGCGGCAGGCTTCGCGTCGATCCCGTACCTGTTCGAAGGGGGCGAGCAGCTCTCGAGCCCCCTGGATGCCTACTTCGAGGGGATGTCGGGATTCACCACCACCGGCGCCAGCGTCGTGACCGACTTCGACGAGATCAACCGCTCACTCGGGATCTGGCGCCAGTTCTCGCAGTGGCTCGGCGGGATGGGAATCATCGTCCTCGCGATCGCGGTCCTGCCTCGCCTTCGCGTCGGCGGGCGGCAGATGATGGAGTCCGAGCTCCCCGGACCGGAGATCGCGCAGCTCTCCGAGCGTATTCGCTCGACGGCTCGCAAGCTCTGGGTCCTCTACGTCGGTCTCACGGTGCTTCAGACGCTCATGCTCGCCACCCTGGGGTGGGTCGGGATCGACGATGCGATGACCCCATATCAGGCGCTCGCTCACGCGTTCTCGACGATGCCGACGGGCGGGTTCTCGACCCAACCTCGTTCGGCGGAAGCGTTCTCGGCGGAGGCGCAATGGATCCTGGCCTTGTTCATGCTCGTCGCCGGCGCCAACTTCGCGCTCATGTATCGCGGGATCGTGCGACGCCGACCGCACGTGTTCGCGCGCGACGAGGAGTTCCGGCTCTACATCGTGCTCGCTCTCGTCGCGTCGGCGGCGGTCACCGCGATGCTCTGGGGATACGGGATCGCCGAGGGCGAGGAGGCCGTTCGAACCGGGTTCTTCCAGACGGTCTCGATCATGACGACCACGGGTATGGCGAGTGCCGACTTCGCGCGCTGGCCGGCGGTGCTCCTGCTCGCGCTCTTCGCCCTCATGTTCGTCGGAGGGTCAGCCGGATCGACAGGTGGCTCGATCAAGGTCGTGCGTCACCTCTTGCTCGGGAAGGTGCTACGCCGTGAGATCGACCAGACGCTTAGTCCCGAGGTCGTCATGCCGATCCGCTTGAACGGCGCGCCCGTGGACGAGCGCACGGTCCGGGCAATCGCTGCGTTCATCCTCCTCTACATCGGATTCTGGGCGATCGGCGCATCGGTCATCGCCATCGACTCCGCCATCACCGGCGCGGGCCTGGGGACGCTCGATGCGCTCGCAGCCTCCGCCACGACTCTCGGCAACATCGGTCCTGCCTTCGGGACCGCCGGGCCCATGGGGTCCTTCGCAGAGCTGGGCGACGTCTCCAAGCTCACGATGATCGGGCTCATGTGGGCGGGCCGGCTCGAGATCGTCCCGGTCGCGGTGCTTCTGACACGCCACTACTGGCGGCTGTAACTCACCCGGGACGTCGCTCAGGGCGAGGCAAGCCTCGCCCCTACTTCGCGCCGAGAAGCGCGCGCCGGAGCTCGGGAACCGACCCCTTCGGGACGATCGCGAGGACTTGGTCGCCCGGGCGCATAACCGTGCTCGGCTCGACGAGCTCGGTTCGGCCTTGCCGGTACACCGAGATGAGCCGGGAGCCTGTCGGGATCCCGAGTCCGCCTGCGCGCTTTCCGGCAGCAGGTGCGTTGGCCTCGATCTGTACCTCGGCGACGACGAGCCCCTCTTTCTGCAACTCGAGCAGGCGAACGAGACCATGCTCGGGCATCTCGTGCTCGACGAGCCCGAGGATGCTCGTGGTTGCGCATACCGTCTGCGTGATCCCGAGCAGGTCGAAGTGCTGCTGGTTGCGCGGGTTGTTCACACGTGCGATCGCCTTGCGGACGCCATACCCCTCTTTCGCGAGTTGGGAGATCACGAGGTTGTCCTCGTCGTCTCCCGTCACGGCGAGTAGGAGCTCCGGCGGCCGTCCGATTCCCGCGCGCTCGAGCACGCTGATCTCGGTCGCGTCGCCACGCATTGCGACCGGGCCGAACTCCTCCTCGAGGCGCGCAAATCGGTCGGGGCGCTGCTCGATGAGGGTCACCTCATGGCCCATCTCGAGCAGAGACCGGGTGACGTTCGAGCCGACCTTTCCTCCACCCGCGACGATCGCGTACATCAGGACGTCGCGCTCTGCTGGTGAGTCGTCGCGCGCACGGTGTCGAGCAACACGGAAATCGCCGTCTGCGTCGGGCACACCGTCCGCATGCCTCGATCGGCATAGAACTTCGCCCTGGCGGGGTCGAGCACGCGGACGACGACCGTCGTGATCTCGTAGCGCTCCTGGAGCACCTGGCCGATGACCAGGTTCGTGTTGTCGCCGTTGGTCGCTACGACGGCCGCATCGGCTTCGGCGACGCCTGCGGTCTCGAGCACCGTCGTGTCCATCCCGTGCCCGATCACGAAGCCGCCGCGCCAGTCGGGCCCGAGCCGGACGAGCGCATCTTCGTTCTCGTCGACGACGACGACGTCCCAGCCGTCGGCGACGAGCCCCTTGGCCACAGCGGAGCCCACACGACCTGAACCGATTACGACTGCCTTCACGGCGCGTCAGCCTACTCCTCGAAGACGCCGTCAGGGAACGCTACGACGAGCACCTCGCACGGGGCGTTGCGAAGCACGAAATCGACAGTGGGCGAGAAGAAGCGCGACTGACGTCTCCAGCGAGGGGACGACCCGAGAACGATGAGGTCGACGCCCCGCTCTCTCGCCTCGTCCACGATGGCGTGCCCGATGGATCGCGCACGGACGACGTCGGTGCGCACTTCGACGCCGTGGTCCTCGCCGAGCGCGCGTGCCTCGTCGAGCGCTGCGTCGACCCGGGCGGCGACATCCGGAGGGAGCTCTCCCTCGAGGACGTAGCGGCGGGGCACGCGTACGACGGTGATCGCCTCGATCTCGGCGCCGCGCTCCTTGGCGAGCGCGATCGCGGTCGCGACCATCTCCTCTCCGATGTCCCCGAGCTTGACGGGGACGAGGATGCGCCCGAACTGAGCTCCGGGCGGAAGCTCCGCGACGGGCTCGACGTGCTCGAGCAGGCCGCGCTCCTGCGATCGTCGTACGAGGACAAAGACCACGAGCCCCGCAGCGAGCCACAGAGGCCCGGCGTATCGGGCGCCTTCGTGGGTCGCCATCGCCAGCACCCAGATCGCCGCCGTCAGCGGGGCACCGACGAGCGCCGGAAGCGGGATCGAGACGCCCCGGAACGAGATGTTCGGGCGCGCCCGAAACGGGCGCTCCAGCTCGGGCTCGCTCATGCGGAGGCGGATCACGGCGAGCTGAGCCGCCGTGAATGCGATGAGGACGCCGAACGAGTAGAGGCTCGCCAGGAACGTCGGATCCCCGCCCGCGACGATCTCGGTGAGCAAAATGAGGCCGATCGCGAGTCCCG
>JAERMP010000342.1 GCA_016844515.1 Thermoleophilia bacterium
CAGCCACGCTCTTCGAGAGGGCACGCGCCCTTCGGGGTGAGCTCCAGGTCGAGGTTCCCGTGTGGCGGCTCGGCGTCGCCGTGCTTGCGCGGGGAATGACGTCGGACGAAGCGTACGACTGGCTCGATCGCCTCAAGGTTCGTCGTCGCGACGTGGACCGGATCGTCGGCGCCATTACGGTTGCTCCGAGGATCGCCGAACGTCTTCGTGAGGAACAACTCGACCCGGCGCAGGTCGTCGCGCTCGCGGACCCGTTTGCGCCCGACGCGCCCCTGCTCGCGCTGGCCCGCGAAGAGCATCAGGCGCTTCGCGATTACTTCACGCGCCTACGATCAGTCCAGCTCGAGATCGGGGGCGCAGACCTTGTCGCCATGGGGCTCGAGGAGTCGCCGCGGATCGGAGAGGTGCTCGCGGAGCTGCGGCGGCGGAAGCTGAACGGCGAGCTCGAGGGGCGTGAAGCGGAGCTCGCGGCCGCGCGTGAGCTCGTCGCAGCGAGCACGGTTCCGTGAGCGTCGCATCGGCGCGCGAGATCGGGGAGCGGTACCAGCGCGTCTGTGCTGAGGTCGGTGGCGGCGTCACCGTTGTCGTCGCGACCGGCGAGAACCGCGCGCAGGATCTCGAGTGCAAGCACGCGCTCTACGGAGATGCCTTCCGCTGGCACTTCATCGGCCATCTCCAGTCGAACAAGGTCAAGGTCGTGAACGACATCTGCGAGCTCGTCCACTCGCTCTCGTCCGATTCGGCGGCGCGCCGGCTCACGATTCCCGCGCTCCCGAAGCGTCTCGACCGTACTTCCGCCGACTCCACGAGCTCGCAGCCGAGCACCGTCTTCCCGAGCTCAGCATGGGCACGTCGCAGGACTATCGCGTAGCGGTCGAAGAGGGCGCGACGCTCGTGCGGGTAGGAGAGATCGTCTTCCGCGACTCCTGATCGGTGCGCGCGCCTGTGGGCGTGGCTCATTCCCGAGCGACCGCGTACACCCGCCACTCATCGGGAACGCCCTTGAGCCGATGAAGGCCGCGATCCTCGAAGGTGAGACCGGAGCCGGCGACGAGATCCTTCACTGTCTGTGAGACCAGCACTTCCGAAGGGTGGGCCAGGCCCGCCACGCGGGAGCCGATGCTGACCGCGAGACCCCCGACCTTGTCGTCGATCGTCTCGACCTCGCCCATATGCACCCCGGCGCGGATCTGCAGGCCAAGGGGCCGAACGGCACCCACGATGGCCATGGCGCAGCGCACGGCGCGCGCCGGTCCGTCAAAGGAGGCGAAGAAGCCGTCTCCTGCGGTGTCCATCTCCTTCCCGCGATAACGGGCGAGGAGCGCTCGGACGGTCGAGTGGTGGCGCTCGATGAGCTCTCGCCAGCGCTGGTCGCCCAGCTCTGCGGCCTTCTGCGTGGATTCGACGATGTCGGTGAAGAGAACGGTCGCGAGAACGCGATCGAACGACGCCTCCTCGTCGCGAATCTGCGCCAGGAACCCGACCTCGTCGACGATCGCATTACCTCGCGCATACCAGTGGAAGTGATGACCGCCCTGGCTCGAGTGCTCGACGACGCGCGCTCCCGGGATCCTGCTCGCTGCGAACCTCCCGGTCTCGGGCGGCACCTCGTAGAACGAGTCGGTGTCAACGAGAACGAGCGTCGGCACCTGAATCGACGGTAGGACGGCGCAGATGTCCGTCTCCAGGTAGCTACTGAGCTCTGCTGCCAAGCCTCCGGGAGTCACGGAGGCTCGGGCGTAGCGGCTGAACCACTCGGCCTCGGGGCCCTGAGGCGAGTCCCACCAGTCGAGCGTGCCCCATGTGTCCCGCACAAGCTGGATCTGCTCTTGCCAGCTGGCGAGCGTCGGCATCCAAGGCGTCTCGTCGGTGGGGAGGTACGTCACCTGTGGGTCGACCAGGATCAGCGACCTCGAGCGATCCGGGTACACGGCCGCGAACAGCGAGGCGACGATCGTGGATTCGTACGTCGCCAGGATCGAAGCGCGCTCGGAGCCGACGGCGCCCAGGACGGCGAGGATGTCGTCGGTGAGGATGTCGACGTCAGGGACGTACCCCGGAGTGAACCGCTCCGAGCAGCCCCATCCTCGTCGGTCGGTGACGATGAGACGAGCATGGCGCGCGAGTCCGCGCAGGAAGTGCGCCAAATACGGGCTCTCCCAGTTCATGTCTACCTGCGAGCAGTAGCCCTGCAGGTAGAGGAGGTCCGTCGGGCCGTCTCCCACGATCTGGTACGCGAGCGAGACGCCGCCGTTCCACGCATACCGCGTTTCCGGGCGCTCCATCCGGCTATCGTCGTCGGCGCGCTGGCGTGTGGCAAGTGGCCTCAGGGGGATGAGGTTAGAATCGCCCGGCAATGGGCTTCACCGACCTCTGGAATCGGACGCTCGTCTACTTCGGCATTGCCGAGGACGAGGAGTGGGATGACGACGGGCACCAGACCAACGAGCAGCTCGAGGAGGACTACCGCCGCCGCGACCGCCGAAACGTTCGGCGGTTGCCGAGCACGTCCGAGGCTGACGAGTGGACATCCGACGAGGCGTCGCCGCGCCGCGAGCGCTCGTCGCGGCTCCGGAGCGTCGAAGCGCCTTCCCCGGCAAAAGTGCACTTGGTCGTCCCGAGGACGTTCAACGACGCGAAGCAGATCGCCGATCGATACAAGGCACAGATTCCGGTGATCGTGAATCTCCAGAGCGCCGATACGGAGCTCTCGAAGCGGCTGATCGACTTCGCAAGCGGGCTCACGTATGCGCTCGACGGCAGCATGCAGCGGGTCGCGGACAAGGTCTTTCTGCTCACACCACGCGACGTCGAGCTATCCGCGGAAGAGCGTGCCCGCGCCATGGAGCGCGGCGGCTTCTTC
>JAERMP010000149.1 GCA_016844515.1 Thermoleophilia bacterium
TCCACACGCCTGCCGCCACCTGGCGGATGTAGCCGCCACGGACGAGCAGCCTGTGGGAGACCGCCTCCGCATCCGCGGGGGCCTCGCGCAAGGTAGGAATGAACAGCTGTGACTGACGGGCGATCATCGTTGTCCGCCTAGGCTAGCGATGACGGCCACCGGAGCGAAGCGGCCGCGAAGGCGGCCGCCTTCAGGGATGTACGCGCGACCGGAAACTCCGCGCTAGCGGATTTCCGGTCTTGCGCAGAACTCAGTCGAGGGGGATCAGCGAGGCCTCCGCCATCGCGAGCGCGGCCGGCTTCGCCATCTTGAGCCGTTTCGGCCGCTTCATCCCGTCCGCGAGCCAGCGATCGATCTCGATGAAGAGCTCGTCGACGAGGATCTCCGAGGAGACCTTCTTGAGCACGCGCCCGTGGGCGTAGATGAACCCGACGTCGCGTCCGCCGGCGATGCCGAAATCAGCGTCTCCTGCTTCGCCGGGCCCATTCACGGCGCAACCCATAACCGCGACCTCGACTGCCTCTGGGTAGGAGCGAAGCCGCTCCTCGACGACGAGCGCAAGGCTCTCGACTCCGACGTTGTCACGGCCGCACGAGGGGCATGCGATCATCACCGGCCCCCGCTCTCGGAGCCCGAGCGCTTTCAGAATCTCCCAGGCCACCTCGATCTCCTTCACTGGATCGGCGGTGAGCGAGACGCGAAGCGTGTCGCCGACGCCGTCTGCCAGGAGCGTTCCGATCCCGACGGCGCTCTTGATCCCGCCGGCGAACTCGGTCCCCGCCTCGGTCACACCGAGGTGCAGCGGATAGGGCACCTTCGACGCGAGCATGCGGTACGCGCGGATCATCGTCGGCACGTGGGTCGCCTTGACGGAGATCTTGAACTCGCGGTAGTCGAGCTTCTCCAGGAGCTCGACCTCCTCGAGAGCGGCGGCGACGAGCGCCTCCGCCTGATCCTGTTGCGCGAGCGATTCGAGATGCTTTGGCAGCGAGCCGGAGTTCGCGCCGATGCGCATCGCGATCCCTGCCTTCTTCGCGGCAGTGACGACCTGCTCGACCTTGTCGGGACCGCCGATGTTGCCCGGGTTGATCCGCACGGCAGCGACACCGGCGTCGATCGCCTTGAGCGCGAGCGAGGCGTTGAAGTGGATGTCCGCGATGACGGGGATCGGCGAGAGCCGGACGATGAGCGGCAGAGCCGCCGCGTCCTCGTTCTTCGGCACCGCAACCCGCACAATCTCGCAGCCGGCCGACGCGAGCGCGGCGATCTGCGCCGTCGTCGCCGCAACGTCGTGCGTCTTCGTCAGCGTCATCGACTGCACCGCCACCGGCGCACCGCCGCCGACGGGCACGTTCCCGACGTGAATCTGGACTTTGCTCGCCACGGCTAGAGCGTAGCTTCGTGCGCCACAGACGAGGTACGAAACGCGAGCGCAGCGGCCGCGAAGCGGCCGCCTTCAGGGATCTTGGCGCGGGTCGGGGTGCGCGCTAGCGCATTCCGGCCCTGCGCACTAGGAGAGCCGACCGATGTCGTTCGAGAGCCCGACGAAGAAGAGAAGCAGCACGACCGCCAGGCCGACGACCGAGACGCGCTCGTAGATCTCCCGCCTCACGAACCGTCCACGTGCACCTTCGACCAGCGCAAAGAGGATGTGGCCGCCGTCGAGCGGTAGCAGTGGCAGGAGGTTCAGGAGGGCGAGCGACAGAGAGATGAGACCGAGCACCCAGAGATAGCTCTCCGCCCCCTGTTGGACCGCATCCGAGGAGACTTGCGTGATCCCGATCGGACTCGAGACCTGGTCGCGACCGTCGCCCGTGACGAGTCGCCCCAACGACTTTACGATCTCCTTCGCGACGATGCCCGTGACTTCGAACGCGCGGGCCACGGATGGGAAGAGGCCGAGACCCTCTCCTTCGAGCCCGAATCCCAGCCGATACCGCTCGTCGACGAGCTGCGGTGCTACCGGCCCGAGCTCGAGCTCCTGCCCGTTGCGAGCTATCGTCACGACAAGCGCCTGACCTTGCGAGCCGGCGATGGTGTCCGCGATCTCGTCTGCTGCGACCCGGTTGTCGTTGATCGCCACGATCCGATCTCCGGGCTGAAGCCCGATCGACTGCGCGGGCGACTCGACGCCGGCCTCGAGCTCCGGGGCGATCGTCGCGATCGTCGAGGTGGCGTTGCCGGCCACCGTCATGAACAGGAACGTGAAGACGACGATCGTGAGCGCGATGTTCGCTGCGGGCCCGGCGGCGATGGCGACGAGCCGCTTCCACGTCGGCGCTTTCCAGTACGCGTCGGAGCCGAGGGCGTCGCGAAGCTCGGTCAGGCCCTTCTCTGCGGCAGTCTGCGCCCCAGGTGAGAGCGGCTGCTCGCGCAGTGCCTGCTCGAGCTCGTCGAGCTCGTGGAGCGTGCCCGGGAAGTTTTCGACCTCGAGCGAGCGCTTGACGCGGTCGACCGGGCCGGCAAGAGAAGGCACCTCGGCGACGGCCCTAGAGAAGCGCCGCTCGGCGTCGTGCGGGATCGGGCGGTGCATACCGGGGATGCTCACGAAGCCGCCGAGCGGGATCGTCCCCACTCCGTACTCGATCCCCCTTCGAGTGGTGCGCACGAGCGCCGGAGGAAAGCCCACGTAGAACTTGCGCGGGCGCAATCCAACAGCCAGCGAGGCGAAGAAGTGCCCAGCCTCGTGCACGAAGATCAAGAGGGCGAGCCCGAGGATGGCAATGAAGAAGCTCAAGCGACGGCCAGCCTTCCGCTGGCGAGGCGTCGCGCGTCAGCGTCGGCTTCGATGAGCTCGGCGAGGTCGCGGGCAGGTGCCCCATCGACGCGAGCGAGCGCGTCCTCCACGAGTGACGCGATGTCGAGGAAGCCGATCTTGCCGTCCAGGAACGCAGCGACCGCCACTTCGTTTGCCGCGTTGAACGCGCAGGGATAGGTGCCTCCGCGCTCGCCTGCCTGCCGCGCGAGCGGAAGCAGCGGGAAGCGCTCCGGATCCGGACGCTCGAACTCGAGAGTCAGCCCGGCTGAGAGGTCGAGCGAGCGCACCGCGGTCGATCGGCGATCGGGAAAGGTCAGAGCGAACGAGATCGGCACGCGCATGTCCGGATACCCGAGATGCGCAAGCGCGGCGCCATCCCTGAAGCGGACGAGCGCATGGACCACGGAGGTCGGATGCACGACGACTTCGATCCTCTCGTATGGGAGATCGAAGAGGAAGTGAGCCTCGATCAGCTCGAGCCCTTTGTTCGCAAGCGTCGCCGAGTCGATGGTGATCTTCGGCCCCATCGACCACGTCGGATGAGCTAGCGCCTCGTCCACGGTGACTGATTCGAGATCCACGCGTGAGTGGTTCCTGAAAGGTCCGCCCGATGCGGTGAGGACGACCGAGTCCACGGTCTCCGCGCCGCGGCCCTCGAGGCACTGGAAGACCGCTGAGTGCTCACTGTCCACGGGAAGAAGAGGGCCTCCTCCTCGCTTCCAGGCGGCGATGGCGAGGTCTCCTGCCGCAACGAGGCTCTCCTTGTTGGCGAGCGCGAGGGCCACCCCGTGTTCGAGCGCCCACAGAGTCGCTCCTACGCCTGCAAAGCCGACGACAGCGTTCAGCACGAGGTCGGGTTTCGACGCCTCGAGGAGCTCGGTCAGGTCGCCGCCCGCTTGCACGTGGTGGACGGCGTGCTCGACGGCGAGCTCGTCGAGGGGCTGAGAGCGTGACGAGAGAGCGCACACGGAGAGCTCGGGATTCGCCGCGATCACCTCGAGTGCCTGCCGCCCGATCGAGCCGGTCGCTCCGAGCAGCGCGATTCGTCTCTCCGCCACGTGGGAAGGCTAACCGTCGGCGTGTTCAGAACAAGTTTGGCCGGGCATGCCTGGCCCCTACGACGCGTGTCCGAACGCGAGGATCACGTAGTACGCGGCTGGCCCCGCCCACAGGAGCGAGTCGAGGCGGTCGAGCATGCCCCCGTGACCTCCCAGGAGCCGCCCGGAGTCCTTCACGGTGAGATCACGCTTCACTGCCGATTCGAAGAGGTCGCCGAGCACTGAGGCAAGAGCAATCGCTGCCCCGAACGCCAGCATCTCGGGGATGGACAGGAACTCGTCGCGATCCTTGTAGAGGATCACGAACGCCATCGCGATTGCGGCGACGAGCCCACCCACCAGCCCCTCCCATGACTTGGCCGGCGAGATCGCCGGCGCCATCTTGTGGCGCCCGAACGTGCGGCCCACGAAGAAGGCTCCCGTGTCCGCGGCGAAGACGGTGAAGAGCACGGCCATCACGGCCCAGAAGCCGAACTCCGGGATGTCGCGAATGAGCAAGAGGAAGCCCAGTCCGGCTCCCACCCACACGACACCGAGCAACGTCACGCCAAAGGACGTCGTCGCGGACGCGCGAACGTCCGAGAGCCCGTAGACGACGAACGCGAACGCGAACGTCGACAGGATTCCGCCGAGCATCCACGCAAGGCCGCCGAGCTGGAAACCGATCAGCGTGAGCGCGAACCCGAGGTAGCCCCCGAGGACGAGTGGTCGAAGCTCGCGAGCCATCACATAGAGCTCGTGGAGGGCGATGAGACCGCCGATGAGCGTGAGCCCGAAGAGCCACCAGCCGCCGAGGTGAACCAAGCCGATGACGACTGGTAATAGGACGAGGGCGACGAGGATGCGCGAGACGAGGGAGCTCATCGGGCTCCGAACCGGCGCGCCCGCTGCGCGTACTCCTCGAGTGCGGCCCGGAGCTGTTCTTCTCCGAAGTCCGGCCACAGCGTCTCGTCGAACACGAGCTCGGAGTAGGCCGACTGCCAGAGGAGGAAGTTCGAGATGCGCTGTTCGCCCGAGGTACGGATCACGAGATCGGGATCGGGGAGCTCGGGTGCGTAGAGCCGCTCGGCCACGGCCTCCTCGGACATGTCCTGGGGTCTGACCCCATCTTCCACCAGTCGACGAGCTGCATCGACGATCTCCGCCCGACTCCCGTAGTCGAAAGCAATCCAGAGGCTCAGGCGATCGTTGTGCGCCGTCTCCTCCTCGAGCCGGGACATCTTCTCCTGCAACGCCTGCGGTACACGATCGCGTCGCCCGAAGAAGCGCGTGCGGACTCCCTGCTTGGCAAGATCGGGAAGCTCGCGTTCGATCGTCTCGTCCATGAGCTCCATGATCGACTCGACCTCGTCCGGCGGACGCGCCCAGTTCTCCGTCGAGAACGCGTAGACGGCGAGCGACTCTACGTCGAGGTCGATCGCGGCTTCGACAGTCCGTCGCAGCGCCCGGGCGCCTTCGCGGTGCCCTTCAGCGACAGGAAGGCCTCGGGCTGCCGCCCAGCGTCCGTTCCCGTCCATGATCACCGCAACACTTCTCGCCGCCGCTGAAACGTGGTCCGCCAGCGGTCAGACCTCCATGATCTCGGCCTCTTTCACCTTCAAGAGGTCGTCGATCGACTTCGTGTGCTCATCGGTGAGCTTCTGTACCTGCTGCTCGGCGCGCCGCTCCTCGTCGTCGCCGACGTCGCCGTTTGTCACGAGCTCACGGAGATGCTGCATCACGTCGCGCCGGACGTTTCGAGTCGCGACCTTGCCGTCCTCGGCAACCCGACGGACGACCTTCACGAGATCCTTGCGCCGCTCCTCGGTGAGCGTCGGGATCGGCAGGCGGATGATCTTCCCGTCGTTCGACGGCGTCAACCCGAGATCCGACTCTTGGATCGCGCGTTCGATGTTCTTCATCGAGCCGGGATCGAACGGTTGAACGGTCAGCAGGCGCGGCTCCGGGGCTCCGATCGACGCGAGGCTCTTGAGCGGAGTCGGTGTGCCGTAGTAGTCGATCGTGATGCGGTCG
>JAERMP010000343.1 GCA_016844515.1 Thermoleophilia bacterium
TCGTCGCGCCGCTGAGATGCACGGCACCGTCGATTCCTGCGAGCGCGGCGGCATCGGTGGTTCCGCCCTCCGGATCCCATGCGAGCGCTCCCGGTCCGGACGCGTGCCCGCGAACCAGCCGCACGATGTCATGGCCGGCCACCTCGAGCGCCGGTACGAGGGCGGAGCCGATGAGGCCCGACGCGCCGCTGACCGCGATCCTCACATGGTTGATTCTGACACCGGCTGCCTCAAGTCGGCTGTCTAAGGTTGCGTGATGCCGGTTGAGACCCGTAGCGCGCCGCGGATCCGCGACGGCGTTCGCGCCGCTATCCCACTCGCGCCGGGGGTGATGAATGGGTGCCGTTGCCGCGATCGTCATGTCCGCGACGACGTTCGCCGGGTCGGCGCAGTTCGCCGTCGCGTCGGTCCTCGATGCCGGCGGAACGATCGTCGCAGCGATCGCGGCGGCGGTTTTCTTGAACGCGCGCTATGTCGCGATCAGCGTGACTGTGGCCCCGATCTTCCCGGGGAGCAGGCTTCGGCGGCTCGTCGAGTCTCAGCTGATCGTCGACGAGTCCTGGGCGCTCTCGGGCCGAAGCGGCCGCTTCGAGTGGCCGATCCTGGCTGGCGTCGGGGTTCTCTTCTATGCGCTTTGGGTCACGAGCACAGCGCTCGGGACCGTTGTCGGAGGTGTGCTCGAAGACCCGAACGCGCTCGGGCTCGACGCGGCTTTCGCGGCGCTGTTTCTCGCGCTGGCTGCTCCGTACCTGCGCGATCGCCGAGCGCTTCAGGCCGCCGCGCTGGCGGCTGCGATCACGCTCTGCCTCACGCCGGTGTCCCCGATAGGAGTTCCCATCATCGCCGCCTCGACCGCCTGTCTGCTTGGGCTCCGGAGGTGACGGACGTTTGGCTCATCGTGGCCGTCGTCGGCATCGTGACGATTCTGTTCAAGGCTGCTGGACCGGTCTTCCTCGGCCGCAATGCACTCCCTCCGCGCATCCAATCAGTAGTCGAGCTGCTCGCGCCGGTAATGCTGACAGCGCTCGTCGTTACCCAGACGGTCGGGGGTGGCGGTGAGCTGAGTCTGGATGCCCGTGTCCCGGGTGTCGCAGCCGCCGCGATCGCCGTTTGGCTGCGCGCGCCGCTCGTCGGGGCGATGGCGGTCGCCGCCGTCGTCACCGCTCTCGTTCGTGCCCTTGCCTAGGGGCCGTCGGGTCGGTCCGCACCTTGAGGGTCTCTTTGTGCCAACGTCTTTACAGTGCCTGGCACTGTAAAGACGAAAAGTCGGCGCCAATGTGTCCACAGGCGACTCGCTCAGCTCGGGGGGCGCAGGACGGCGAAGGGATCGGTCACTTCGAGCCGGCGTGAGCAGTAGCAGTAGACCCCGGCTGGACGACCCCCAGCCGGACCGTGGGTCCTTCGCTTCCCGACTGGCTCGATGGCCCCTCTGCGCAGGAGAACGCGCTTGAGGTTCGTCGCCGAGACCTCGTATCCGAGCGCGGCCTCGTAGACGTCGCGAAGCTCTGCGAGCGTGAAGCTGTCGGGGGCGAGCGCGAAGCCAATGTTCGAGTAAGAGAGCTTGCCGCGGACGCGTTCACGTCCGGCACGCACGATCGAGCCGTGATCGAAGGCGGCCGGCGGCAGGTCGTCGACGGGGTGCCAGCGAGTGTCTGCCGGAACGCGCGGGTCGATGCCGAGGGGGACGAGCCCGAGGTACGCCGTCGCGAGCTCCCACCGCTCAGGGTGGCGCCCCGGCTCGCTCCAGACACCGAGCTGCTCGAGGTGTGCGACCTCGCGAACGTCGACCTTGGTGGCCAGATGGCGCAGGATCGACTGCTCGAGCGTCTCGCTGGACTCGAGCGTGCCACCGGGAAGCGACCACATTCCCCGAAACGGATCGCGAGCCCGCTCCCAGAGAAGTACTTCCAACACCCCGGCTCGCACCTGGAACACAACTGCGAGTGCCACGTGCGCGGGAAGTGGAGGTGGGGTGGTAAACTCAGCCATGAGGTTATTGACTCAGAGGCTAAAACTAGCATGAGCGCGAAAAACGGCACACCTCACTCCGAAGCACTCGGTCTCGTCGTCGTCGGCGGCGGAGTCGCCGGGCTCGTCGCGGCCCTGTGCGCGGCCACCGAGGGCGACGTGCTCGTTCTCACGAAGGGACCGCTCCTCTCGTCCAACAGCCAGCTCGCTCAAGGCGGGATCGCTGCGGCTGTTGCCGACGACGATTCGCCGGAGCTCCACGCCGAGGACACGATTCGCACTGGCCGTGGACTCTGCCGGCGGAGCGCGGTCACGGTGCTGACCGAGGAAGCGCCTGCCCGAATTCGCGATCTCGTCGAGCTCGGCGTCGAGTTCGACGAAGGGCTCGGCCTCGAAGGCGGCCACAGCCGTCGGCGCGTCGTCCACGCCGGCGGCGCTGCGACCGGCGATCGAGTGGCGCGTGTGCTCGCGGAGCGTGTTCTCGCGCATCCGCGAATTCAGGTCGCGGAGGGCGAGCGCATGCTGTCGCTCTGGTGCACGGACGAGCGGTGCTTGGGCGTCGTCACCGACCAGCGGGCGGTCGCTGCTCGTGCCACGCTCGTCGCTACGGGCGGCGCCGCGGCACTCTGGCAGCGGACGACGAATCCTCCCGGCGCCCTCGGGGAGGGAATGGCTGCGGCGTACCGAGCAGGAGCCGGGCTCGCCGACCTCGAGTTCGTGCAGTTTCATCCCACGACTCTCGTCGACTCGTCGCTTCTCCTCTCTGAGGCGCTGCGAGGGGAGGGGGCTCTCCTTCTCGACGAGCACGGGAAGCGGTTCACCGACGAGCTCGCGCCCCGCGACGTGGTGGCCCGCGAGATCGCCGCGCGCGGAACCGCTCTCCTCGATCTGCGCGCGATCGATCGGGCGCGCTTCCCGGGCCTCATGGGGAGCCTCGTCGAGGAGGGTTACGACCCGGCTGCAACACCGATTCCGGTCGCACCCGCGGCCCACTACAGCGTCGGAGGCATCCTCACCGACCTCGAAGGGCGCAGCGAGCTCGCCGGCCTCTATGCGGCCGGAGAATGCGCAGCGACCGGCGTCCACGGTGCGAATCGCTTGGCCTCGAACTCGCTCCTCGAATGTCTCGTGTTCGGGCGCCG
>JAERMP010000150.1 GCA_016844515.1 Thermoleophilia bacterium
CAGCCGCAGCCGGCGCTCGACGCGTTTCGTCTCTCGAGGTTCGCGGCGGGCGAACTCCACCCCGCCTCGTCGAGCCCTTACCCGTGGACGTAGTCGAGCTCCCGCACACGTTTGTACCGACCCTTCTTGCCCGCGCGCCGGTGGCAGCCTACGATGGCGCGCGAGAACGCCGAATCCGGTGGAGGTCAGCATGTCCGAGAAGATGTGGGGAGGAGAGCCGTTTTGGGGGCTCGGCTATGAGTGGGACCCCGACTGGGTCCTGACCGAGCGCCAGAAGGAGCTTCGCGCGCTCCTCATCGAGCTCTGCGAGAAGGAGATGCGCGCGAACGCGAAGCGCTCGGACGACGAGCTCCTCTTCCCGCGACGCAATCTCGAGCTGCTCGGTGAGCACGGGTTCCTCGCACTGACCGTGCCCGAGGAGTACGGCGGCCTCGGCGAGAACCACGTCGCCCTGAACTGATCGATCGCTATATCCGGCCGCTCAACAGCGGAAAGATCGGGACGCTCTCCTACTCGGATCCGGAGACTGGCTCGCACTTCTGGTACCCGATCTCATCCGGCGCCGAGCGCATCAACGGCGGCTTCAAGGTTCGGAAGAAAGCATCGTGGACGACCTCTGCGGGATTCGCCGACTTCTACGTCGTGCAGACGACGAGCCCGGACTTCACGGGCTACGACGACCTCTCGGTGTTCGTCATCGACGGCGACGACGTCGAGTCTCAGCCGTCCCTCTGGGACGCGCTTGGCCTGCGAGGGAACCAGTCCGGCCCGCTCGAGGTCCCGAACGTCGAGGTTTCCGGTGAGCAGATCGTGGGCCCGGTCGGCGACGGCGCCGCCTCGAACGACGAGTCGGTCGACCCGTGGTTCCTGATCGGCTCGTCCTCCGTGTGGAATGGGATCGCGCTCGGCACGATCGACATCGCCAAGCGCCACACGACACGCAAGCGGCACGTCGACGTCGGACTACGGGTCGCCGACTACCCGACGATCCAGGACTACGTCGGCGAGGCGCTGATGGACACGAATGCGGCGCGCCTGTTCGTCTACTCCGTCGCGCAGGCGATGGATCGGGCGACGAACGACAACACCCGCGTGCTCGCCGTCGGCGAGCTCGCCCGCGCCGACTTCCTCCACTGGGCCTGGCAGATCAAGTTCGAGGCGGCGAAGAACGTAGCCCACGTGGTCGACAAGATGCTCCACGCCTGCGGCGGCTCCGGGTACAAACGCGACATGGAGCTCGAGCGCTACGTGCGCGACGCGAAGGCGGGCTGGGTCATGGGCCCGACCAACGAGGTGCTCCGGCAGTTCGTGGGCAAGGCGGTCCTCCTCGGCTTCGACTCGCTCGACTACTGGAACCAGTCGTACAACCGCCGCGCCGTCGAGAACGAGATCAAGAAGCTCGACGCAGACGGCAAGCGCGAGCTCGCCGAGCAGCTCGTGGCTCAAGCGGCAGAGGAGGAAGCGAAGGCGCCGGCCGCAAGCTCCTGAGGTGACCGTCTCGGGCACACCGGCCCTGATCCGCGGGCTCCTCCCGGAAGATCCGCATCTCGAGACGTATCTCGTGCGGCCGGGCGGGGCGACGGTCTTCGAGCTCGCGGCGGACGAGCGGATGGCCGTCGTCGACAAGGACGGCGGACAGGTCGCCGAGATCACCGTTCTCGACGCGGCCGGTCACGACGATGCCGCCGCGCTCGGCGCGACGGCGGCAGCGCCGGCGACCGTCCTGCGCGAGGCACTCCGCGATCGCGGCCGGAGCCTGCTCGTCCGGGAGCTCGCGTCACGCGGCCTCGACCCTGCAGAGGCGACGGCGATCCAGCTCTTCGGCGAGTGGTCGCCGCCGGGCTCGTCGCAGACCTTCCGCGCAGAGCGCCACGTAACGGTCGTCGTCGCTGCCCCGGCCGGCCGCATCGTCGATGGCGCGCCACCTCCCTCCGAGCTCCTCGTGGACGTGCGACGCACGACGGCGCGCGCGTACGACCAGAACCAACTGCCGCCCCCGCTCGCCGAGCCGCGGCTGGATGTCCGCGTCGACACCGCGACCGCGCTCGCCTACGAGGTACGAGCCGGCGAGTTCATCCAAGTGATCGACGTCGAGGGCAAGCAGTGCTCCGACTTCCTCGCGTTCCACCGGCGCAAGCTCGAGAACGGGGTCGAACGCGGGCTCGACGCGACGACGACCCGCTCGCTCATGGGCCAGGCGTATCCGCAACCCGGCCTCCAGGGGAAGTTCTACGACATGGATCAGGACCCGCTGATCGAGGTCGTCCGCGACACCGTGGGCCGCCACGACACCTTCGGCCTCGCGTGCACGGCCAAGTACTACGAGGACAAGGGCTACCCCGGCCACGTCAACTGCTCGGAGAACTTCAACGGACAGGTGACGCCCTACGGCATCGCCCCGCGGATGGGGTGGGAGGCGCTCAACTTCTTCTACAACACCGGCTTCGACGCGAATATGATCTTCATGATGGACGAGCCGTGGTCGCGGCCCGGCGACTACGTGCTCCTGCGAGCGATGAGCGACCTCGTCTGCGCGTCCTCCGCGTGCCCGGACGACATCGATCCCGCGAACGGGTGGCAGGTCACGCCGATCCACCTCCGCGTGTATGCCCCCGACAACACATTCTCGGTCGCGATCGCGCACCGGGTGACGGCGGACGCAGACCCTGTGCTCACGCGTGAGACGACGTTCCACCCGCGCACGAGCGAGCTGACGAAGAGCTTCGTCGAGTACCGCGGCTACTGGCTCCCGCACTGCTTCGACAACGCGGGCGCGATCGCGGAATATTGGGCCTGCCGGGAGAAGGCGGCGATCATGGATCTCTCCCCGCTCCGCAAATGGGAGATCCTCGGGCCGGACGCCGAAGCGCTCGTCCAGCGGGCGATCACGCGCGACGCGCGACGTCTGTCCGTAGGTCAGGTGACGTACACCGCCGTCTGCAACGAGACGGGCGGCATGATCGACGACGCCACCGTCTACCGCCTCGGCCAGGACAACTTCCGCTTCGTCGGCGGGGACGAGTACGACGGCATCTGGCTCAAGGAGCTCGCCGACCGGCACGAGCTCAAGGTGTGGGTCAAGCCCTCGACCGACCAGCTGCACAACGTCGCCGTCCAGGGGCCGGAGAGCCGCGAGATCCTGAAGAAGATCGTCTGGACACCGCCCACCCAAACCTCGCTCGAGGACCTCAAGTGGTTCCGATTCACGGTCGGGAGGATCTCAACGTACGACGGGATCCCGATCGTCGTCTCGCGCACCGGCTACACAGGCGAGCTCGGCTACGAGGTCTGGTGTCACCCCTCGGACGGTCCTGCTGTATGGGATGCGATCTGGGGGGCTGGCGCCGAGCATGGCCTCACGCCGCTCGGACTGGAGGCGCTCGACATGCTCCGCATCGAGTCCGGGCTGATCTTCGCTGGCTACGAGTTCGACGACCAGGTCGACCCGTTCGAGGCGGGCATCGGCTTCGCCGTGGATCTCGCGACGGACGACGACTTCGTCGGCCGTGAGGCGCTCGAAGAGCGGAAGGCGCACCCGCAGCGGTTGCTCGTCGGCCTCGAGCTCGCTGGGAACGAGACGGCCGGGCACGGCGATCCGGTCTACGTCGGCCGTCGCAAGGTCGGCGTCGTCACGAGCGGTACGCGCAGCCCGATCCTGAAGAAGAACATCGCGCTCGCGCGAGTCGCGGTCCAGTACGCGGAGCTCGGGACTGCGGTTGAGGTGGGCAAGCTCGACGGGCTGCAGAAGCGGATTCCGGCGACGGTCGTCAGCTTCCCGTTCTACGACCCCGAAAAGACGCGGCCGCGCTCGTAAAGAGAGTGGAGGTGTCACAGCTTAGGTTTCGCATGTCCGACGTCTTTGCGGACGACGCGGCGGTCGCGTTCGCGCAGCATGAGCGCCGAATCCACGAGCGTCTTCCCGGTGTCGAGGTCCGTCACACGGGTGGGACGTCGATCCCCGGCGTGCTGACGACTGGTGACGTCGATCTGCAGGTCAGGGTCGAGAAGGGCGCGTTCGAGATGGCTCGGGAGGTGCTCTGCCAACTGTACGAGCCTCACCACGCTGACGCGTGGCACTCGGAAGGTGCGTTTTTCACCGCCCCCGGCTCGGAGCCGCCGGTCGAGGTCGCGTTGACCGCGATCGGCGGCCTCGATGACCTGCACCACGGCGAGGCCTGGAACCGGATCGCCGGCGACCAGGAGCTCGTCGAGCGCTACAACGCGCTGAAGCGTGAGCACGACGGCGGTCCGGTTGACGACTACCTCGCCGCGAAGCGCGACTTCTTCTACCGGAACTTCCGGCTCAGTCCTACGCCGTCTCGCGAAACCGCGCGGCTAGTACCTCGATCAGCGCGATCGCGGCGCGCGGATCGGCAGTCAGCGCCATGAGCAGTTGATCACGCGAAACCGCGACGCAGCGCACCGCCCCTTCCGCGTGGATGTCGGCGATGCGTCCGCCTTCTGGGTCGAGCACCTCGATCTCGCCGATCAGGTCCCCCATCCCAAGCGTCAGCGAGCGTCCCGGGCGCTCGACGCGGACCGTCCCTTCGAGCACGAGCAGGAGGTCCGAGCCGGGCTCACCAATCCGCATGATCGCCTCGCCATCCTCGTACGAGCGCTCGCTCCCGACCGCGAGAATCGGATCGAGGAGCTCCCGCGGAAGCATCGAGAACACGCGCGGGTCTCGAACGATCCGCTCGTAGCGACCGCCGTGGAAGAGCAGCGGCTCACCCTCCCCGTAGCGTGCGTACTCGACCTTGCCGAGGAACAAGGAGTGGTCGCCACCCCAATATGAGCGGACGATGCGTGCCACGAGGTGCGCGAGCGCCCCCTCCACCAGGGGTGTGTCATGGACCAGCTCGAAGCGCGGTTCGGGACTCCCCTCGGGCGCTCGCCCAGCGAAGTGATCCGAGAGCCGGGCCTGGTCGGCCTCCAAGACGTTGACGGCGAACCGCGTGCCTTCATGGAGCAGATTCGACATGCGCGCGCGCCGGTCGATGGAGACGAGCACGAGGGGCGGGCGCAGCGAGACCGACATGAACGCGTTCGCGGTCATTCCGTGCACCTGCTCGCCGACGCGAGCTGTGAGAACAGTGACGCCCGTGGCGAACATGCCCAGAGTGCGCCTGAACGCGACCGCCGGATCACCATCGAGGTCAGTGCCGAGCTCCAGCGCCCCCGCGTCGGGGATCTCCTCGAACGAAGCGCCGAATGCCTCGGGCGCGGCTATCGCGCTTCCGATCGCGACCTCGAACTCCTGAGGGGCGCCGCCTTCCATCACGACGGATTGTGACGGTCAAACGGAAGGGGCGGCCGGACGCCGCCCCTTCCACGTCGCCTCGAACGACTCAGACGGAGCGCATCTCCGCGTCGAGCAACGCCTGCATGCGCGCGTCCGGCACCGTCGGAGTCTCCTCGCGCCAGTGCGGCCGCTCGCGATCCTGAACGATCCTCCGGAAGAGGTAGAGCAGGATCGAGATCGCGAGCACGCCGACGCCGTAGAGGACCTCTTTGGTGCCGCCGTACCCGAGGAGCTCCGTGTACCAGACGCCCATCACAGTCAGGAACAGGTTCGCCGCCGCGAGTAACGCCGCGATCGGAACCCAGATCCGGCTCAGCTTGATCGGCCTCGGCCAGTCCGGCCGGTCCCGTCGCAACAGCACGAATGCGCTGAGCGCGAACACGTGAGCCAGGATGTACCCGAGGTTGCCGACGACATAGATCGCCAACACGTTCCCGACGAAGAAGACGAGCGCGAGGTTGATGACCATATCGACCGTCATCGCCCGCGCCGGCACATTGAAGCGATTCAGATGGTAGAGCTGCTTGATGGTCATGTCGTCGCGGGCGATCCCGTACAGCGCCCGCGAGCCATCCGCGGTGGCGGTGTTCATGGACAGCAGCAGGCTCGCGACCAGCATGATCACCATCAGGCTCGACGCACCGCCGACGAGCTCGTCGAACGCGGGGACGTAGAACGCGAACGGATTCGCCGCGATCTCCTCTTGCGTCAACACGCCGCCGAGGCC
>JAERMP010000151.1 GCA_016844515.1 Thermoleophilia bacterium
TACGAGTAGTGGCGGCTTCGCGAGTCCCTCCGCGGCGGCCGCGGTCTCGACGATGTCGGTCGACGACATCATGCGATCCTATGCCGCTCGAGAAGAATCCCCGATGTGATCAGGAGGCGACATGAACGAGCTCGAGTCATTCTTCTCGCACTACTCTGACCGGTACATGGCCTCGGACGTCGACGCTGTCGCAGCCATGTACGAGGCTCCGGCGCTTGCCGTACGTGAGGGTCGCGTCATCCACTTGGCTGACGAGACGGCCCTGCACGAGCACCTCGCCGTCCTGATGGACGCCTACTCGAGAGCCGGAGCAGCCCGCGCCGAGATCGCGGCACTGCATGTCGATCAGCTCGGTTCGCACGCCGCGAATGCGACCGTGAACTGGCGCGTGCTCGGCGCCGACGGACAGCTCGTTCGCGACTTCCGCACGACCTACTTCATGTTCCGCGACGACGAGACGTGGCGGATCCGCACGTACACGAATCACGACGAATGACCAACGCCGAGCCTTCGAGACGCACGCGATGACCCGTCGTCGCCTGTATCTCATGCGCCACGCTGAGGTGTCGTACTTCGGGGCGGACGGGAGGCCCGTCGACCCGGCGATGGTGTCTCTCAACGACGAGGGCATCGTGCAGGCGAAGGCGGCCGCCGAGGCGCTCGCGGGCATCGCGATCGACCGCGTGCTCACGAGCGGTCTCCCGCGAACGCTCGAGACGGCAGCTATCGTCGCGCCCGCGCCCCTCCGCGCGGCCGAGATCTGGCCCGACCTCACGGAGATCCGGGGAGGACGCCTCTCGGAGATCCCGACCGACGCGCTCCAGCACGAGTTCGTCCACGCGTTCCGAGGCGTGATCCCGAACGAGACGAGATTCCTCCGCGGCGAGTCGATCGGGGAGCTCTTCGATCGGGTCCTGCCCGCGCTGGCGCGTCTCGTCGCCGATGACGACTGGCACACGGCGCTCGCCATCCTCCACGGAGGAGTCAACCGCGCGATCCTCTCCTACGCGCTCACCGCAGAGCGAATGTTCCTCGGGCACTTCGAGCAGGCGCCCGCATGCGTGAACATTCTCGACCTGGGGGACGACGGCGAGTGGATCGTCCGCGCAGTCAACGTCGCCGCGCACGACCTCCTTCACCTCTCGCATCGCCAGACCACGATGGAGCGCTACTGGGAGCAGTACCGGCTCCGAGCCGAGAACGAGTAAGGGCCGGGAGAATCCCGGCCCTTACGCGATGTGGGGTCAGACCTGTTGGGTCCGACCCCGAGATCGACTGCTAGCGCGGGCGGCCCTCGATGAGCTTGCCCTGGAGCTTCCAGTCGGGGTGGGTGTAGCGCTCGAGCTGCATCTGGCTGATGACCCAGTGGTCGCTCTTGCTCGTCTTCTGCTGGACGCCCGGCAGCGCGAACTTGTTCGTCGAGTTCAGGCTGAGGAGGGCGGCCATGAGACCTGCACGCGTCGGGTTCTTGCCCGCCTTGTAGAGCGCCTGCACGAACGTCTCGGCCTTCGCGACGCCGTACAGATAGAGCCCGTCGGTGGCCTTGGCACTCGGCGCGTACTTGGCCATGATCGCCTTGTACTCCTTCATGGCGGCATCGTTGTCCCAGGTCGGGCTCGCGGGATCCTTCAGATACGCCACCGAAAGCGACCCATTGACGTACGCGGCTCCGGCCGATCCGACCGCGATATTCAGGAACGCGGCCGTAGCACCGACCGAGTTCAGATAGATCTGCTCCGGGTTGTAGCCGAGTGCTTTTCCTGTCCCATAGGCCCGAATCGTGGGCACAGGCGTGGTCAGGAGGACGAGAATCGTGGCCCCCGAGGCCTTGATTTTCGTCATCTGCGCCGCGACGCTCGTGGCCGTAACCTCGTACGGCTCCTGGGCGACCACGTTCGCATCGGCGTATGCCTTGCCGAGAGCGGCGCGAACGCCGTACAGGTAGTCCTTGCCGTAGTCGTCGTTCTGGTACAGGATCGCGATCTTCTTGCCGTTGAAGTTCGCCTTCATGTGGAGGCCGTAGATGCGGCCCTCGGCGATGTAGTCAGGCTGCCAGCCGATCGTCCACGGGTACTCCTTGTGCTGCGTCCCCCAGTACGACGCGCCCGTCGAGACGAGCGTCTGCGGCACCTTCTGCTGGTTCAAATAGGAGCGCACCGCGAGGTTATGCTCGGTCCCGAGCTGGCCGACCGTCGCGAAGACCTTGTCCTCTTCGACGAGACGGCGAGTCAGCTGAACCGTATTAGCGGGGTTGTAGCCGTCGTCGTAAATCTTCCAGACGACCTGACGACCGCCCACTCCTCGCTTGCCGTCCTGCCCGCGACGAGCATTGATGAAGCTGAAATAGGCCTTCATGCCGAGGGCGATCGGCGCATATGCCGCCGCCGGCCCGGTGAGCGGGAAGGTCCCGCCGATCGTGATCGTCTTGGCTGTTACGCCAGGTGTCTGGCCTGGCCCACCAAGGGCCCCGGGTACCGTAAGCGCAAGCGCTGCAACCAGGACAACCGCAGACGCAATGATCTTTCGCACCGACTCCTCCTTGTTTTCCCTCCGACCTGCCTGTCAGACGCGAGAGTAGCGCTGCCGCGACCTCGCCGCCAGAGGCTCAGTGGAGCCCCGCTGATTGGACGCCGTCGAGTAGCTTCTGGTTAGGCGCAAGCGCCGCGGCCGCAAAGCGGCCGCCTTCAGGGATTTATGCGCGATCGGAGTCGGCGCTAGCCGATTCCGGTCTTGCGCCAGTCCTTAGCCGAGGCCTATTTCAGCAGCGAGCGCCTCGGCCTCGTCCAACTCGGCTGCAAGCGCGTCGATTCCGCTCTCCCAGATCCGCGGATCGGTAAGGTCGAGCCCCACGATCTTGGCGAGCTCTTCGGGCGGCCTCGAGCCACCCGCGCGAAGAACGTCCAGGTAGGGCTCCACCATCGTTTCACCCTCGAGCTCGTACTTCCGGAAGATGGAGAGCGCGAAGAGGAAGCCGTACGCGTACGCGTAGACGTACCCAGGCGAGCCCATGAAGTGCGACACGTAGCTCCACCAGGTGCCGTACCCGTCGATGTCGACCGAGTCTCCGAAAAGCTGAGTCTGTGATTCGAGCCAGAGCGCCTCGAGCTTCTCCATCGAGAACTCGCCCTCTTCACGCCGTGTCGTATGGACGGCGTCCTCGAATCGGTTCAACGCGATCTGCCGGAACACGGTCGCGATCGAGTCTTCGATGCGCCCGGCGAGGAGGTTGAGCCTGCGGCTCGGGTCATCTTCGACGGCGAGCAGCCGCTTGAAGGTCAGCGCCTCACCGAAGACGGATGCCGTCTCGGCAGTGGTGAGCGGAGTGTCGGCATTGAAGAGGCCGAGCGGTTGGGCGAGGTACCCGTGGAGCCCGTGCCCGAGCTCGTGGGCCAGCGTCAGGATCGAGCGCCGGTCGCCCGTGAAGTTCATGAACACGTACGGGTGCACGCCGGGGACATTCGTCGCGCAAAACGCGCCCGAGCGCTTGTTGTCCCGTACAGGTGCGTCGATCCAGCTCTCGCGGAAGAAGCGCTCGGCGATGTCACCCACTTCGCCCGAGAAGTCGCGGTACGCGTCGACAACGATCTGTCGGGCATCGTCCCACGAGGCCTTGGTCGGGTCGTCACCGATCGGTGCCATGCGGTCGTAGAACGTCAGCCGGTCGAGGCCGATCAGCCGCGCCTTCAATCGGTAGTAGCGTTGGACGACGTCGTACCGTGCCGTAGTCGCATCGATGAGAGCCTGGACTGCCTCGTCCGTGGTGTCGTTGCGCAGGTTTCGCGCCGAGAGCCAGGTCTCGTAACCGCGAAGGCGGTCGTCGATCGACTTGTCGAGAACGATCGTGTTGAAAATGAACGTCCGGGTCCGGAGTCCCGGCTCGAGCGCAACGGTGACAGCCTCGGACGCTTGGCGCCGTTCCTCTCGATCGCCCGAGTAGAGCTTCGCCATCGCCTCTTCGAAGCTGATCTCCGCCCCGTCGAGATCGACGCGCACCGCACCGAGAAGCTCGTCGAAGAGGCGGTCCCAGGCGGTCATGCCGGAGACCGACTTCTCGGTCATGATCTTCTCCTCGGGCTCGGTGAGGATGTACGGGCGGAACTTCCGGACGGAGCGCAGCCAGTGCGCCCAGCGCTCGAGCGCCGCGTCCGCGAGGAGGACCTCTGTGGCAGCGTCGTCGAGGTCGGCGATCTCGAGCCCGAAGAACAGGAGCTGCGTGTCGAGCCCGGCGCCCTTCTCGGTCAGCCGGGCGAGGAGGGCTCCGCGCGGAGAGTCAGCCATGTCCGTCGAGAACCAGAGGTGGGCGTAGTAGATCGCGCGGGTGAAGATCGACTCGATCCGCTCGCGCTCGTCGATAGCTTCGGCGAACTCGGTCGCGCTTAGTTCAGCGACCCGGCCGTAGTACCGCTCACGAAATGCCGCGGCGGCGGCCTCGGCCTCCTGCACGTCCTGCTCGAGGCGTGGGTCGTCGCCGCTCTCGTACAGGTCGGAGAGGTCCCACGCGACCTCCTCGGCGCCCGTCAGCTCTATCGTCGCCATGGGTTGGAAGCTACCTAAGATGGTTGACGCCACGAACTCGCGCGTCCGGATGCGTGATCTGGCGCGTCGGGGCCGCTTCCGCCGGCACCCTGGGTCTGGCTTGAGCCAGACCCAGCTCGGGCGCCGGGCGTGCGCTTCACGACGGGAGAGCGGCACCGAGGCGTCCAGCATCGCCGCCGCTCTCCCGTCGCGCCCCCGAGCGACCAGCTCACGCCCCGGAGGAGGCGATCTCACGGCATCAACCATCTAGCGAGGGGAGCAGCCGTCCGCCGATCAGAGCCACCATCTCGTCGTCGGAGTGGTTCAGGTGCTGGAGGAACACGCGCGTCACGCCGAGCTCGCGAAGCGCCGCGATGCGCTCGGCGACCTCGTCAACGCTCCCCGCCAGCCAACGCTCGCGTCGCGCCTCGAGCATCGCTTCGGCCTCCGTCTCGTCCCCGCGCACAGAGAGAAACCGAGCGATACGCTCGACGGCGTCGGCACGGTCGTCGCCGAGAAAGCACGAGGTCATCACGGAGAACCCAAGCGTGGCGGGATCGCGGCCACAGTCCGCGCAGGCTCGATCGAGCTGCCGCTTACGCTCGCGCAGCTCGTCGTTCGACGCGCCGAGCGTGTTGACCTCGGTGGCGTAGCGAGCGGCGAGCGCCGCGAAGAGCGGCTTGACGCCGCCCCCGAGAACGAGCGGTGGGTGCGGCTTCTGCACGGGGTGCGGCAGCGCTAGCTGGTCTCGAAGGTGGTAGGCGAGGCCATCGTGGTCGAACCGCTCCTCCGTCCAGGAGCGGACGACGATCTCGACCTGCTCGGCGAAAAGCTCGAACCGCTGCTTCCCGTCGAGGAACGGGAAGCCGTGCGCGTCGTGTTCGCGCTCGTACCAGCCCGACCCCATTCCCACCTCGACCCGGCCGCCCGAGATGTGGTCGACCGTCACGGCCATCCGCGCGAGCACGCTCGGATGCCGGAAGGTCGCCGGCGAGACGAGCGTGCCGAGGCGGATTCGGTCCGTAACCGCCGCGAGCCCCGCGAGCGTCGCCCAGGCGTCGAGAGCGTCTGCGTCGGGTCGGATGATCGCCGTGTAGTGGTCGGAGCGGAAGAGCCCCTCGAGCCCGTGGTCTTCCGTGAGACGGGCCAGGCGCACCCAGTCGTCCCAGGTGACGCCCTCCTGCCCCTCGATCATCAGACAGACGCGCATGGTCACTACGCCCGTATCGTCTGAACCGGGTACTGGGCGACAAGTCGATCCCGCGT
>JAERMP010000029.1 GCA_016844515.1 Thermoleophilia bacterium
GCATGCCGTCGTCCTCAGTCGGCCACATACCTTCTGGTATGCGGCCTCCCTGCGTCCTAGGCCTGCTCGGTTCTCGCCGGCGAATGGGCACCGGACTTCTCGGAGAGACCACTAGCAATGGAGCTCGAGGCCGTCCGGCATCTCGCGACGTACGCGCTTCGGAACCTCGAAGCCCATCGCAAGAGGATCGACGACCTGAACGTGTATCCGGTTCCCGACGGCGACACCGGCACGAATCTGACCCTCACTCTTCGGTCGATCGTCGAGGCGCTGGAGAGCTCGGGCGCCGACGACAGCGCCGCTGTCGCGAAGGACGTCACCCGCGCAGCTCTCATGGGTGCCCGAGGAAACTCCGGCGTGATCTTCTCGCAGATCGTGCGTGGGTTCGTCGACGTGCTCGGCCAGACGAGCGATGTGAGCGCGCCGCGCCTGCGCCGTGCCTTTCGCGGCGCGAGCGACGCTGCCTACCGCGCGGTCAAGCGCCCGGTCGAGGGAACCATGCTCACCGTGATCCGGGAGATGGCCGAGGAAGGCGAGCGGAAGGAGAATCGCCGCCTCCCGGCGCCCGAATTCCTCGCGGTGGTGCTCGCACGAGGCGAGGACGCACTCGCCCGCACCCCTGAGATGCTCGACGTCTTGCGCAACGCCGGAGTCGTCGATGCGGGCGGTGCCGGGCTGGTCGAGATCGCACGCGGCCTCGTCTACGGGGCCTCGGGCGAGCCGCTTCCAGAGGTCCCCGCCGAGACCGAGACGTTGAGCATCGACGCGATTCACCTGGAGCTCTCCGAGTACCGCTACTGCACGGTGTTCATGGTCGAGGGGGAGGATCTCGACCAGGCAGCTCTCGAGAGCACACTCGAGAGGATGGGAGACTCGCTGCTCGTGGTCGGCGACGAGTCCGCGCTCAAGGTGCACGTGCACACGGACGATCCCGGAGCAGCTCTCTCGGCGGCGACGCTTCTCGGTGTCGTCGACGGCGTCGAGATCGCGAACATGCACCACCAGACCGCTCAACGGGAGGATCGCTTGCTCGAGAGCGCCGGAGCGTCCCTCCCGACGCTCGAGACCGGGCTCGTCGCCGTGTGCCCCGGGCGCGGGAACCGTCGGCTGTTCGAGAGCTTTGGCGCCACACGCGTCATCGAGGGTGGGCAGTCGATGAACCCGTCCGCGGCGGAGATCATCGACGCGATCGACGCCGTCCCTTCGGCGGAGGTGATCGTGCTGCCGAACAACTCGAACGTCATCCTCACGGCGGAGCAGGCTGCGCTGCACACTTCCAAGGCGGTCCGAGTGGTGCCGTCGCGGTCGGTGCAGGCGGGGTTCGCAGCGATGGTTCGCTTCGTATCGACGAACACGCCGGACCAGAACGAGCAGGACATGCTCGGAGTGCTCGGCTCGATCGCGACGGGTGAGGTCACCGTGGCTTCGCGCGATGTCGAGCTGGACGGCGTCCAGATCCGCAAGGGGGATTTCCTCGGGCTCGTCGACGAGATCGCTGTCGCGTCAGCGCCGGATATGACGAGCGTCGTGGAGGACGTCATCGCACGTGTTCTCGAGGGCGAACGGGGCTGGCTCGCGATCTTCACGGGCGAAGGGGCACCTCCTCTCGAAGGGCTCGTCGCGGCCATCGAACGAGACCACCCCGGTATCGACATCGAGGTGCACAACGGCGGGCAGCCTCACTACCCGCTTCTGTTCGTCGCAGAGTGACCGAATCCGAAACGCCGATCGCGGTACTCCTCGTCGAGGACAACGACGTCTATCGCGAGTCGCTCGTCTTCCTGCTTCGGCGGGTCGAAGGGCTCGAGGTCGTCGGCGCCGTCGGCGACGGCGCCGCGGCGACGCCCGCGTGCCTCGAGCTCGGTCCGGACGTCGTCGTGCTCGACTTCCGTCTGCCCGACATCGACGGTGCAGAGGTTGCGGCCGACCTGCGCGAGAAGTGCCTCGGGATCGCGATCGTTTTCCTGAGCGCGTCGGCTGGGCAGGACGAGTACGATGCCGCCTCGAGGACGGGCGCAGCGCTCGTACGGAAGGACGAGGGAGTCGATGCACTCGTGAGCGCTGTGCGCGCCGCCGCCGGGAGGAGATGCGAGTGAACCTGACCACCGAGAACACCGCTGTCGTACTCGATTCGACGTCCGACTATCCGGAGGCGCCGTCGCGCTTTCCGAACATGCGCTTCGTGCCGCTGTACGTCCGTTTCGGTGACGACACGTACCGCGACTACGTCGAGCTCGGCCCTGCCGAGTTCTACGAGAAGCTCCGCACGTCACCGGTGACGCCCGCGACGGCGCAGCCGACGCCGCAGGACTTCGTCGACGCCTACGAGGGGCTCGCCTCCTACGAGCGCATCTACTCTCTCCATGTCTCGTCGAAGGTTTCAGGCACGTTCTCCAGCGCGGAGCTCGCTGCGCAGGAGATCGGCGGCGACAGGATCCGCGTCGTCGATTCGCTGACCGCGTCGCTCGCCATCGCGATGCTCTCCCACGCGATTCAACGCCGGCTCGCGCGCGGGACGACCGACGAGGAGATCGAGGCGCTCATCGGTCGCTTCCGCCGGGACGCCGAAGTGCTGTTCACGGTGGAGACGCTCGAGTACCTTCAGCGTGGCGGACGTATCGGCCGGGCGGCGGCTCTCGCCGGCTCCCTCTTGAACGTGCGACCGATCCTAGGCGTAGACGACGGGGTCGTCGTCGCCGTCTCACGCGTGCGGGGTCGGCCGAAGGCTCTCGCCGAGTTCGAGCGGCGTTTCGTCGAGGCGACGACGGACGGACCGGGTCTGCGCGTCGCGATCGCTCATGCGGACGCGGCCGAGTGGGTCGGCACGCTGAGCGAGATCGTCTGGCGGGTGCGGCCGAAGGCGGAGATCGAGTTCACAGCGTCGCTGGGCGCCGTGGTCGGAACCCATGCAGGCCCCGGCGCGGTCGGGTTCTTCTGGTTCCAGGATGACTAGCCCGGATCTTTCATCTGGCGCGGGCGTTGCATCTCGTCCGGCTCGCTGGGCCGGTGCGCTCCGCGCGGCGCCCGGGTCGCACAGGCCTCGGCCTGCACGACCCGTCCACCGCGCGTCCCGGCGACCCGGACGGGCGCCTCGCGATCACGCCAGATGAAAGATCCGGGCTAGGTAGCGACGATTCGCTGAGCGGATCCCGGCATGAGGCGCAGAAGACAGTCCAGCATCGCGATCGTCTTCGAGACGCACTCGACCACCACGGACAACGAGCGCTGGATCGCCTCCGGTTGGCTCGACGGAAGGCTCTCGCTCGCGGGCAAGCGGCAGGCGAACGAGCTCCGAGAACGTCGCGGAAGCGAGGAGCTCGCCGCCGTGTTCACGTCCGATCTCGGTCGTGCGGTCGAGACGGCGCAGCTCGCGTTCGGCGGGCTCGGCATCCCGATCTTCCACGACTGGCGCCTTCGGGAGTGCGACTACGGTGAGCTCAATGGAACCCCCGTGGCGAGACTCGAGGCCGAGCGGTCTCGTCACGTCTACGAGCCGTATCCAGACGGAGAGAGCTACAGCCAGGTCGTATTCCGCGTGCAGAGCTTCCTCGGCGATCTCTCGCCGCGGTTCGAGAACGAGCGGATCGTCGTCGTCGGCCACTCCGCGACGCAGTGGGCGCTCCAGCACCTGCTCGAGGGAACACCGCTCCCAGAGCTCGTCGAAAGCTCGTTCCGCTGGCAGCCCGGTTGGCTCTACACCGTCGTCGTCGACTCGTAGCCAGCCGGAGCCGGCTGAGAGTGACGACCGCTGCGGCCGCGAAGCGGCCGCCTTCAGGGATTTGTGCGCGAACGGAATCCGCGCGAGCGGATTCCGGTCTTGCGCCGAGATCTGGCTAGGGACCTATAGTGACTGGCGGTTGTGAAGGGGACTCGAGCTCGCGTTGGCCTCCCGGGCGGCTTTGCCGGCATGGACCCTCCTGACGGCTGGCCGCGGCCACGCAGTATTCCGCGGCCTGAGCGCCTCGAAGCCGGCGTCGAGACGCTCCACGGTGTCGGCCCGACGCTGGCGCGTCGCCTCGCGCGTATTGGCCTCGAGACTGTCGGCGATCTGCTCTGGCAGCGCCCGCGGCGATACGAGGAACCGGTGCCGTCGAAGCGCGTCTGCGATCTCTTCGGGGAGGACGAGGCCGTGATCGAGGTCATCGTTCGCTCAGCATCGAGCAGACGGCGCGGGCGCCTGCGGATCCTGACCGCGCGTGTCGCGGACGAAACGGGCGAGATCAAGGCGACGTGGTTCAACCAGCCGTGGCTCGAGGGACAGCTCGCTCCCGGGACACGTCTTCGCCTGCGAGGACGCACGAACCGCTACGGGTTCGCCGTATCCTCGTACGACCTCGAGGGAGACGGTGGCACCGCCGACTTTGCTCCCGTCTATCCAGCGAGTGAGGAGCTAGCCCAGAAGAGGCTGCGAGACCTTCACTCGCAGGCGCTCGTGCTCGCGCGAGACGCCGGCGAGCCGCTGCCCGCCGCGCTGCTCACGGTCGAGCGACTTCCACTCCGCGCCGATGCACTTGCCGCCGTCCACCGACCCCGTGCCCTCGCCGAGGCCGAGGTGGGGCGGGCGCGCCTCGCGTTCGACGAGCTGCTCGTGCTTCGACTCGCCCTTGCACGGACTGCGGCCGAACGCGAGCGAGCGTCCGCTGTTCCTCTCGGAGAGCCGGGCGAGCTCATCGCTCGATACCGAGCTTCGCTCCCGTTTACGCTGACGCCGGACCAGGAGCGGTCGATAGCCGAGATCGATGCCGATCTCGAGCGATCCATGCCGATGCAGCGGCTCCTCCACGGGGAGGTCGGCTCTGGGAAGACCGTGGTTGCGCTTTACGCGCTGTTGAGGGCCGTCGAGCTCGGTCGCCAAGGCGCCCTCATGGCGCCTACCGAGACCCTCGCCGAGCAGCACTTCCTGACAATGGACGAGCTCTGCGCCCCGCTCGGCGTCCGCGTCGTCCTGCTCACGAGCTCGCTGCGCGCTCGAGAGCACTCCGCCGCCCGCCAGCTCATCGCCTCAGGGGATGCGCACATCGTCGTGGGAACGCATGCCCTCATCCAGAAAGAGGTCGACTTCCACGACCTCGCGGTGGCGGTCGTGGACGAGCAGCACCGCTTCGGAGTCGGCCAGCGAACGGCGCTCGTCGAGGGCCGCAGCCCGCACGTGCTCCACCTGACCGCGACGCCGATTCCGCGGACACTCGCGCTCACGGTCTACGGAGATCTCGAGGTGAGTGAGCTCGCGCTCCCTCCTGCGAACCGCAAGCCCATCATCACGGCCTGGGTTACGGATGATCGAAGCTCGAAGGCGTACACACGCCTCCGCCGCCATCTCGACGACGGACGTCAGGCGTACGTCGTCTGCCCGTTGATCGAGGAGTCCGAGACCAAGGTTGCGCGGGCAGCGGAGGTAGAGGCGGAGCGGCTTCGCAGCGCGGAGCTGCGCGGGTACCGCGTCGGGTGCCTCCACGGTCGCCTCCCTCCGTCGGAGCGGCGCGGCGTAATGGCGAGCTTCAAGGCGGGCGAAGTCGACGTCCTCGTCGCAACGACCGTGATCGAGGTCGGTGTCGACGTCCCGAACGCCACGATCATGATCGTCCAGGAGGCCGATCGATTCGGGCTCGCCCAGCTCCATCAGCTCCGCGGACGGGTCGGTCGTGGCGCCGAGCAGTCGTACTGCCTCCTCGTCTCCCGTGCGAAGGAGGAGCTGACCGAAGGTGCGAGCGAGCGGCTCGAGGCCATGGTCGCGACGACGGACGGCTTCGAGCTCGCCGAGCACGATCTCGAGATTCGCGGCGAAGGCCAGCTCCTGGGAGCGCGCCAGTCGGGGTACTCGGACCTGCGGTTCGTTCGGCTCAGGCGTGACCAGAAGCTGCTCGAGCGCGCCCGAGACGTCGCGCGCGATCTCGAGAGCGAGGGCTTGCTCTCGGACGACGTCGACAGGCTCCTTGGCGCGGCCGAGCACCTCGGCGAGTCATGAAGTCCTTGCGGCCTACGAGGGTAAAGTCGCAGGTGTGCGGATCGTCGCCGGCTCTCGGAAGGGACACGGTATCGACGCCCCCAAGGGCGTGGTCACGCGCCCGACGGGCGATCGCGTTCGCGAGGCCGCGTTCTCGCTGATCGGGCCCGTCGAGGACGCGACCGTGCTCGACCTCTTCGCTGGCTCGGGTGCCATGGGGCTCGAGGCGCTATCCCGAGGCGCTCTGCGATGCGTCTTCGTCGAGCGCGATCGCGGCGCCTGCCGTGTGATCCAAGCGAATCTCGAGAAGCTGCGGTTGACCGAGGCAGTCGTCGTAAGCCGCGATGTCGTCACGGCTCTGCGTCAGGAGCGAGCCCGTAACCGTCGCCACGACCTCGTGCTCGCCGATCCGCCGTACGAAGAGTGGGGAAGCCACGAGGCATACCTCGCCGAGCTCTTGCCCGAGGTGCTCGAGGAGGACGGCGTCGCCGTCATCGAGACCTCCGCGAAGGTCGAGCCGGCACTTCCCCTCGACCTCGTCACGAGCCGCCGCTACGGTTCCGCGCGGATTACGGTGTTCTCTCGATGATCACAGCGATCTGCCCAGGCAGCTATGACCCCGTTACGAACGGGCACGTTGACGTCATCCGGCGAGCGGCGTCGATCTTCGACCGGATCGTCGTAGGCGTTGTACGGGATCCGACACACAAGCAGACGCTCTTCACCGTTGAGGAGCGGGTGGCGTTTCTCGAGGATGCCCTGGCTGCTTGTGACAACGTCATCGTGGACGTGTTCTCGGTGCTCGTCGTCGACTTCGCGCGCAAGCACGACTCCAAGACGATGGTGAAGGGGCTGCGTGTGATCTCCGACTTCGAGTGGGAGTTCCAGATGAACCACTTGAACCGTCAGCTCGCGCCGGAGATCGAGACCGTGTACGTGATGGCGAGCCCGCTGTACAGCTTCGTATCCTCGAGTGGCGTCAAGGAGATCGCCTCGTTCGGCGGGAGGGTGGACGAGCTCGTGCCTGCTGCGGTCGCGCAGCGATTCACGGAGATCTACCCAGACGGTCGCCCCGGCGCTCCCGTCTCACCTCAGGAATAGTGGACGACCACAACGCCTGCGGCCGCGAACGCGGACGCCTTCAGGGGTTTTCGCGGCCGGACTCCGCGCGAGCGGATTCCGGCTTCGCGACTAGCCGAGTGCTCCCGTAGACTTCCCGACCCATGGACGTCCTCGTGCTCATCGACAGACTCGACGACCTCGTGCACAACGCGAAGGCCGTCCCGTTGACCGACCAGGTCCGCCTCGACCGGGAGGAGATCTACGAGATCCTCGACCAGATGCGGGCGACCATCCCGGAAGAGATCAAGCAGGCGCGCTGGATTGTCAAGGAGCGGCAGGAGATGCTCGCCGAGGCCAAGCGCGAGTGCGATCGGATCGTTCAGGAGGCCCGCGAGCAGGCGATGCGCGAGGCATCACAGACGGAGATCGTCAAGCTCGCCGAGAACCAGGCCGAGGACATCGTCGAAGACGCCCGCCGAAAGGCGCGTGAGACGAGGCTCGAGATGGAGGACTGGGCCGATTCCATCCTCTCGACGCTCGAGGTGAACCTCGACAAGTTCCTCACTGCGGTGAAGCGTGGTCGCGAGCGGCTTCACGAGCGCTCCCAGGAGACGGTCGTCGCGGGCATCGGGCCCGAGCCGACCGAGCCCGAAGAGTACGAGCGCTTCGGCTCGTAGGCGCTACGGGGTATCTGGCGCAAGACCGGAGCACGCTCGCGCGAAGGTCTCTAAAGGCGGCCGCTTCGCGCCGCGCCGCTAGGAGCGATTGGCGAAGCGCCTCACTTAGCCTCGCCTTCCCAATAGTCCACTTCGTCAGCGAGGCGGAACCAGCGGCGCTCGTCGGCCCCAAGGCCCCACCGAATCATCATCTTGCGGCTGTCCACCTGAACCGCGGCGCGTGGCATGGCGAAGTTGGACACCAAGAGCACACGGGTCGGCTCGTTTGACCGATTCGTGATCTGATGGGCACCGCTTGGGCCGCTGGCGAAGAGGACGCAGTCTCCGGTCGTAAGCTCGCGCTCGCCCTCTGGAGCGCGGAGCGTCGGTGTGCCGGTGACGACGACGAGCAACTCGTCGTTCCCAAGCTCGTAGTGGTACGGGAACGTGCTCTCGCCTGGCAGAAGTTCAAAGAGGCTGGCACCAAGATGGTCTCCTGCAACGCGCTTCCGACGCCATTGAAAACCTGGCTTCTCAGGCGGCGACGTTCTCTCTATCCAGCTCTCGTCGCCGAGCAGGTTCATCTCCACGTGGCGAAGTCTAGGACGGGGCGGAGCTGAGACGTCGTGAGCCTGGCTGCTCCGTCCGAGCGCGCGTGTCGCCAGACCCCTCCTAGCCGCTTGTTACAGCCTAGGCTGCGGCGGGCGCGGCGGCGAGTTCGCGGCACACGCCGATCGCCGACTCGACGAACGCCTGTGCCGCCGGGCTCCGGTGGCGGTCTCGATGCCAGACGAGTCCGATGACGCGCGCCGGGATCCGCCCCCGAAGGTCGATCACGTCTACGCTCGGGTCGTCTTCGTCGACCGTCAGCCGCGGTGCCACGCTGAGTCCCACTCCAGCGCCGACGAGCCCCTGGACGGTTCCGTTGTTGTCGGAGCGAAACACGATGTTCGGCGGACGTCCCGTCGATGCGAGGTGTGACTCCACCTGATCCATTGCACTACAGCGGTTGAAGCCGATCAGCGGTTGCAGCGCGATCTCCTTGAGAGTCGGTGTGCGCTTGAGTGACGAGAGAGGCGATCCTGCCGGCACCAGGAGGACGTAGGGGTCGGTGAGGAGCTCGACGGATTCGTAGGGGCCGAGCGCAACCGGCAGCGTCCAGAACGTGAGATCGAGCTCGCCGCGCTCGATCATCTGGAGGAGCTCGCCTTCGTCCTGTGACTCGCTGAGCACGACCTCCACCTGGGGATGGCTCGCCGAGAAGCCCCGCAGAAGCGTCGGGATGACCTTCGCGCCGACGCTCTGGAAGGTTCCGACGCGAAGCCGGCCTGCGTCGCCGGCTTCGAGAGCGCTCATGTCCGCTTTCGCCGCGAGGAGCCGCGCTTGGATCGCGTCGGCGTGGCGCAGCAGGATGCGACCAGCTTCGGTCAGGGAGATCGGGCGGGGGCCGCCCGGCCTCTCGATCAGGCGCAGCCCGACGATGCGCTCGAGCGTCGCGATCTGCTGCGAGATCGCCGACTGGGTGTAGCCGAGCCGCTCCGCCGCCCTACCGAACGATCCCTCGTCTGCGATCGCGTTCAGCGCGATGAGATGACGGAGATCGAGCCCGAGCCAGCGATCAGCTTCCATGATGAAAGAGTACCAAGCAAGCAGGTGGGCTAATCAGGGTGTAATCGGTCGGCCGGGCGTCCAATAGGCTCCGGCTGTGACGACTCTAGATCTCCGCCGCCTCCATATCCGACCGGGAGATGTCCGCGAGGAGCGACTCGCCGTCGAGTTCGAGCCCTTTGTCCTGGGCGGCCAACGGTACGAGTCGTCGCCGTCGACTCTCCCGGTCGAGATCAGGATCTCCGAGGCTTCGGGCGCAACGGTGTTCGACCTGCAGGTCGAGGCGCGTCTCACGGGCCCGTGCATGCGATGTCTCGCGTTCGCCGAGGTGGAACTCCGTGTCTCCGCGCAAGAGTTCAACGATCCGGACGCTCCGCAGGCGGACGAGCTCCGCTCCGAGTACGTCACCGACGACCATCTGGACGTCGGAGCATGGGCGCGGGACGCAATCGCGCTCGAGCTTCCCGAGCAGATCCTCTGCAGAGCCGACTGCGCCGGGCTCTGCCCGGTTTGCGGCAAGGACCTGAATGCCGAGCCGCACGAGCACACCGAGCGCGAGCCGGATCCGCGCTGGGCCGCGCTCGGCGAGCTCCGGGATCAGCTCTAGTCGCTGCGCAAGACCGGAATCCGCTCGCGCAGATTCCGGTCGCTGGTTGATGCTGGGGGAACCCCCCGGTTGACGCTGGGGGAACCTCCCGGTTCCCCCAGGCCCCTTCCACTGGTCCGCTTCGCGGACAAGACGCTCCGCGTCTTCCCCCAGACCCCTTCCCCTGGTCCGCTTTGCGGACAAGGCGCTCCGCGCCTTCCCTGAAGGTGTCCGCTTCGCGGCCGCGGCGCTGTCCTTTGCATCGAGCCTCGGGTCGTCGGGAAGGCGCGGAAGGCGGGCCGCGAAGGCCCGCCTCCGGTGGCGCGATTTCGCGTGGCCCCGTGCCTGTTCACGTGCCGCTCCGCTAGAAACGACGACGAGGCACCGGCGAAGGCTGCTACCAGAGCAGCTCGACGAGCGAGACTTCCTTGTCTCATGTGTTTTCCTCCCAAGAAAGTTGCCGACGGTTCGCGGGGAGTCTCGCACCAGCCTGCACGCGAAGGCCGGGCCCACCGTCAACTCCGGCGAACGATCATGGAGGTGCACTACCATCCAAGATGGCGCTCCGGCGCCGCCCTATGACGGACTGACCGATCACAGGCTCTCACGCGCTCGACGCGTCTTCGTCTCTGCGATCCGGAGGTTCCGTCCATGCGAGTACAGCTCTCCGGCGTCGGGAAGTATCACGGCGCCCAGAAGGTTCTCGATCAGGTCTCACTCACGGTCGGGCCGCGTGCCCGGATCGGTCTCGTCGGCCCGAACGGCGTCGGCAAGACGACGCTGCTTCGGCTCCTTGCACGGCTCGACCCGCCGGATACAGGGTTGGTCACTCACGCTCCTTCGGGGCTGGTCGTGGGCTACCTGGCGCAGGAGCGCGAGCTCGTGAGCGGCGAGACGGTGCTCGACTTCCTCGCGCGAAGGGCCGGAGTCGCGGCCGCCGAGGCCGAGCTCGAGGAAGCTGCGACAGAGCTCGCCCGTCTCGCACGCGCAGAGAACAGGTACAGCCTCGCGCTCGAACGCTTTCTTGCTCTCGGCGGTGGAGACTTCGAGTCCCGCGCGCGCTCGACGTGCGCCGATCTGGGCCTCCGGCTGCCGCTCGACCGGTATGCCGAGACGCTTTCGGGCGGGGAGCGGGCTCGTGCGGACCTGGCAGCAATCCTCCTCTCGCGCTTCGATCTTCTCCTACTCGACGAGCCGACGAACGACCTCGACTTCGACGGGCTCGAGCGGCTCGAGAGGTTCGTCGACTCGTACGCCGGCGCGCTCGTCGTCGTCTCGCACGACCGGGCATTCCTCGACCGGACGGTCGACCGGATCGTCTCGATCGAGCTCGACACGCGCCTCGTGCGCGAGTGGGCGGGAGGCTGGAGCGACTACGAGCATGCGCGGGACGCCGAGCGGGCGGCGGCACTCGACCGTTTTGAGCAAGCGGAGCTTCGACGACGACGGCTCAACGAGCTGCTGAGCACGCGGCGAACCGAGGCCCGCTCGCGCGGAGCGTCCCTCGGGAAGGCGACGGGGGGCGCGGACCGCCGCGCGACGCACGCTCTCGAGACCAAGGTGCGCCAGGCGGAGCGACTCCTCGGTAGGAACGAGCTGCCCGCGAAGCCGTTCGAGCCCTGGGAGCTGAGCCTCTCCCTGAAGGCGGGCGAGAGGCTCGGCGACCACGTCCTCGCACTCGATGGAGCGGTCGCCGCGCGCGGCGCGTTCCGGCTCGGGCCCATCGACGTCGATCTCGTCCCGGGTGAGCGCCTGTCCGTCGCGGGGAGGAACGGAGCCGGGAAGTCGACGCTGCTCGCGATGCTCCTCGGCGTCGTCCCATTGATCGCAGGCGAGCGGACTGTGGGGCGGAGAACCGTCCTCGGCGCGATCGGTCAGGAACGTGACGCGTACGGCGGCGACTCCTCGCTCCTCGAGGAGTTCGGCTCACGTTCGGGGTTGGCGGTGGTTGACTCACGCACGCTGCTCGCCAAGTTCGGGCTCGGGGTCGATCACGTCGGCCGCTCGTGCTCGACGCTCTCGCCGGGGGAGAGGACGCGCGCGCAGCTCGCGGAGTTGCAGGCCCGTCGAGTCAACCTTCTCGTCCTCGACGAGCCCACGAACCATCTCGATCTCGAGGCCGTCGAACAGCTCGAGGCAGCCCTCGGCTCGTACGACGGTACGCTCGTCGTTGTCTCGCACGATCGGCGCTTTCTCGAGCGTGTCGCACCGACTCGGGAAATCGGCCTGTAAAGCGCCCTAACGCAATGAGCGACCATGTCGCGGGCGATCATCACGTTGGACGCTCTTCGCTATAGTCCGCAGCCGCCCATGGCCGTCCCTAAGCGAAAAACCTCGAAGTCCAGGCGCGACAAACGACGCGCCCAGCACGGGATCTCCACCCCGCACGTCCAGGTCTGCCCGACGTGCAAGCAGCCCAAACGAGCGCATCGCGTCTGCCCGACCTGCAAGACCTACAAGGGCCGCGACATCGAACCGCTGCGCGTCCAGGCTCCGTAGCGCCCTTCGTCGAATGACCATCCGTGTCGCACACGCCTCTGGGGCGCCGTTCGCCGTGCCGGGCCGGAGGGCACAGTATGGGTAATACGGGCCCGGAGAGTACGGCACGGCGAACGGCGTCAGGCACTGGCGGAGCCGGGCTTCACCCGGCGGGAGCCGGTGCCGGCCAGGGGCGCGTGCGCGTCGCGGTCGATGCGCTTGGCGGAGACCGTGCCCCGGAGGAGATCGTCGCGGGCGCTGCTGCTGCGGCCTCTGGGGAGATAGAGCCCGTCCTCTATGGACCGCCGGGTCTCGAGGCGCTGGGTCTACCGCTCGTCGAGGCGTCCGAGTCGATCGAGATGGACGATCACGCGGTCGAGGCGGTGAGATCGAAGACCGACTCGTCGCTCGTTCGTGCGGTGCGCGCTGTCGCCGAGGGCGACGCCGATGCGGTCGTCTCCGCAGGGAACACCGGGGCGATGCTCGCAGCGTCGCTCCTCCACATCAGACGGCTCCCCGGCGTTCACCGTCCGGGTATCGCGGTCGTCATTCCGACGCTCCGCGGCCCGGCCGTCCTTATCGACGCGGGCGCGAACGCAGACGCGCGGCCCGAGCACCTCGTCCAGTTCGGGCACATGGGTGCGGTGTTCGCAGAGGAGATCCTCGGGATCTCCGAGCCCGAGGTGCGGCTGCTGTCGATCGGCGAGGAGGCGGAGAAGGGCAGCCAGCTGACGATCGAGGCACATGAGCTCCTGCGAGCGTCCTCGCTCCGATTTGGCGGGAACACCGAAGGCCGAACGATCCTCGAGGGAGACGCAGATGTCGTGGTCGCCGACGGGTTCTCGGGCAACGTCGCGCTGAAAACGCTCGAAGGAACGGTTCGAAGCCTCCTCGCCTCGCTCCGGGAGGAGCTGGATTCCTCGCTGCGAGGGAAGCTGGGGGGGCTCCTGATACGGCCGGCGACCCGGCGGGTGCGTAGCCGCCTCGATCCGGAGACATACGGCGGCGGCTACCTCCTCGGCCTTCGGGGCCTCGTCGTCGTCGCGCACGGCTCGAGCTCGCGCGTCGCCATCGCCAATGCCATCCGCCTGGCTGCCCTCGGGGTCGATCATGGAGTTGTCGAGCGCCTCGAGGAGAGGCTTGGCGAGCAGATCGGTAAACGTGAGGAGACGGTGCAGGGTTGACGGAGAGCCTCGGTTGAGCGCCGGAGGCCGGCTCTGCCGGCCGGGAGGCCAATGTCGCGTTTGGCTTGGCGCCGCGGCCAGGAAGGGGCGTTCGTGAGGGGGAACCTGGGTTTCCCCTCACGTGTTAGCATCGGCGCGCTCCACGACCCCGACGGTAGAGAGGTGAGGTTTCAAGGTGGC
>JAERMP010000152.1 GCA_016844515.1 Thermoleophilia bacterium
GCCGCAGGATCGCAAGGCGCTCCTCGGTCACTTCGCCGATGATCCGGATCGAAAGGCCCGGTCCGGGGAACGGCTGCCGCCAGACCATCCGCTCGGGCATCCCAAGCTCCTCGCCCACTCGGCGCACCTCGTCTTTGAAGAGCAGGCGCAACGGCTCGACGAGCTCCATGCGCATGTCGGCCGGCAGTCCTCCGACGTTGTGATGCGACTTGATCAGCGCGGCGACCCCGTCCTCACCGCCGCCGGACTCGATGACGTCCGAGTAGAGGGTCCCCTGGACGAGGAAGCGGACGTCACCGAGCTCGCTCGCCTCCTCCTCGAAGACACGGATGAACTCCTCGCCGACGATCTTGCGCTTCTCCTCCGGATCGGAGATACCCGCTAGCCGCGTGAGAAACCGCTTCTGCGCCTGGACGTGGACGAGCGGAACGCCGAAGTGGCCCGAGAACGTGTCGACGACCTGCTCCGCCTCGTTCTCGCGCAGGAGACCGTGATCGACGAAAACACAAGTCAGCTGATCGCCGACGGCTTTGTGCACGAGGATTGCCGCCACTGCCGAGTCGACACCGCCAGAGAGCGCGCAGAGGACCCGCTCGGAGCCGACGGTGGCGCGAATGCGCTCGACCTGCTCCTCGATGACGGCGGCGGGTGTCCACGTGGGCGGCACGCCGGCGATCTCATACAGGAAGTTCTTGAGGATCTCCTGACCGTGTGGGGTGTGCACGACTTCGGGATGGAACTGGACGCCGTAGAGCCGTCGCTCGCGGTCCTCGAACGCCGCGATCGGCGTCGACTGCGACGAAGCGGTCACCTCGGCGCCTGCCGGAGGCGCGGTGACCGAGTCGCCGTGGCTCATCCACACGATCTGCTCCGGGGGCAGGTGGCGGAAGAGCTCCGATTCGCGGACCTCGAGCTCCGCCTTGCCGAACTCGGATGCGCCGGTGCGCTCGACGGCGCCACCGAGATCGCGCGCCATGAGCTGCATCCCGTAACAGATGCCGAGCGTCGGGATCCCGAGCTCGAAGATCGCGGCATCGATGTCAGGAGCGCCTTCCGCGTAGACCGATGCCGGCCCTCCGGAGAGGATGAGCGCTGCCGGGTTGCGGCGGGCGATCTCGGCGGCGGTAAGACGATGCCCGACGAGCTCCGAGTAGACACGAGCCTCGCGAACGCGCCTCGCGATCAGCTGGCTGTACTGACCGCCGAGGTCGACGACGAGGACCGGGCGCTCCTCGGGTGTGGTCTCGGGCGTCGGGAGCGGAACGACTTCTGCCATCGTCAGCGCCTGTAGTTCGGTGCGTCCTTCGTGATCGTGACGCCGTGCGGGTGGCTCTCCTGGAGACCCGCCGGTGTGATGCGGGTGAACCGTGTCTGCGTCTTCATGTCCTCGATCGTCGCGGCGCCGCAGTAGCCCATCGACTGCCTCAGGCCTCCGACCACCTGGTGGACGATCGGAGAGAGCGGGCCCTTGTACGGGACGCGGCCCTCGATGCCTTCGGGGATGAGTTTCTCGACGTCCTCGACGTCGCCCTGGAAATAGCGATCCTTGGAGAAGGAGCGCGCCTTCATCGCGCCGAGAGAGCCCATCCCGCGGTACTCCTTGAAGCGTTCGCCCTGCGCGACCATGACCTCGCCAGGAGCCTCGTCGGTGCCGGCGAGCATCGAGCCGAGCATCACGACGTCTGCGCCGGCAGCGATCGCCTTCGCGATGTCGCCGGACGAGCGGACACCGCCGTCTGCGATCACGGGAACGCCTTGATCCGCAAGCGCCTGCGCCGCGTCGTAGACCGCGGTCACCTGCGGGACTCCGACACCGGCGACCACACGGGTAGTGCATATGGATCCAGGGCCTTGCCCCACCTTCACAGCGTCAGCACCCGCATCGACGAGCGCGCGGGCGCCGTCGCCGGTCGAGATGTTCCCCCCGATGAGCTCGATCGCGAAGTCGTCTCGGATGCGCCGCACGACATCGAGGACGCCGTGCGAGTGACCGTGCGCCGTGTCCACCACGAGCACATCCACCTCGGCGCCCACGAGCGCCGCTGCTCGCTCGAGCGCGTCAGGACCGACGCCGACCGCGGCTCCTACACGCAGCCGCCCCTGATCGTCCTTCGTCGCGTCCGGGTACTTGATCTTCTTCGAGATGTCCTTGACGGTGATGAGACCCTTGAGCCGCCCGTCGTGATCGACGACCGGGAGCTTCTCGATCTTGTTGCGGTGGAGGATCGCCTCGGCTTCTTCGAGCGTCGTGCCGACCGGCGCGGTGACGAGGTTTCGGCTCGTCATCAGCGCAGAGACGGGCTGTGACGTGTCGGTCTCGAAGCGGAGGTCGCGGTTCGTGAGGATGCCGACGAGCACGCCCCCGTCGTCGATGATGGGGACGCCCGAGATCCGGTAGCGCTCCATGAGCTCGAGGGCGTCGGCGACGAGGTCGCTCGCTCGAAGTGTCACCGGCTCGACGATCATTCCCGACTCGGAGCGCTTGACCTTGTCGACCTCGGCGACCTGGTCTTGTACGGAGAGGTTCCGGTGGACGATGCCCATTCCGCCGACACGGGCGAGCGCGATCGCGAGCCGCGCCTCGGTGACCGTGTCCATCGCGGCCGAGATCAGCGGGATGTTCAGGGAGATGGACGGCGTGAGCCGCGTGACCGTCGAGACGTCGTTCGGCAGCACGTGCGACTCCGCCGGGAGCAGGAGAACATCGTCGAAGGTGAGCCCTTCCTTCCCGAACTTGCGCTCGAACGCGACGAGCCGCTCGATCTCCTCCTGCCGGAACTCGGTTTCCATCAGATGACGTTAGCAGCGCCCGGCGACGACAGATCAGCCGACCTCGATGCCGAGCTTCACGAGTCGCTCTCGGGCGCGCGCCGCTCCGGTCACGTCGCCCTTCGCGTCGAAGTGGGCCAGCCCGACGGCGGCTTCGTCGGATGCCTCTGCCGTGCGGCCGGCGAGCGCGAGCGTCTCGGCGAGCATGAGCCGAGCCCAGGCGCGCTTCTCGAAGAAGTCCGTCGTCTCCGCGAGCTCCACGGCTCGACGAGCGTGCTCACCGGCCTCTTCGTGCCTACCGCGCCGCGCGAGCAGGCCGCCCTCGAGCCCGGCGAGCTCGACGAAGTTGACGAGATCGTCGGCCCCCGTAGTGTCCCGTGCTGCCTCACACAGCCGGCCGACCTCGTCGTATCGCTCCTGTTCGTAGAGACATCTTGCGAGCTGCAGAGCGGTTGTCGGGTAGTAGGAGCGGTCCCCAATCCGTTCGAGCACCTCGAGGCCCTCTCGCAGCGCTCGCTCCTCCGCCGCAAGGTCGCCGGCCCGGAACTCGACCGTCGCCTCGGACATGCTCATTCCGCCGGCGCTCATGAACAGCCCGGCGTCGAGGTACGCCTGCCGCCCGTCGCGGACGAGCTCGCGCGCGCGATCGATCTCCCCCTGCATCGCCAGCAGCTTGCCGAGAACGGTCCTCGACCACGCCTCGGCGAGCGCGCCGTGCTCGCCGCGACGGATCGTCTGCACGCGCTCGATCGCCTCTGCGACGGGAGTGGGCCCGAACGTGTACGAGGAGAGCAGCCTGGCCCGGATCGGGTTCGCAACGCCTGCGCCGCCGGCTTTCTCGATGTGAGCGAGCGCCTGCTCACAGGCGACCGCCGTCTCGGCCGCATGCAGCGCGAACCAGGCTTCGAGCGCGACACTCCACCAGTAGTGGGCGAGCCCCTCGTCATGGCCGGCTCTCTCGAGAACGGCGCGGGCCTCGTCTCTCAGCCCGCGCCGTTCGTCCGCTCCGACGTCGCTCCTCGCCAGAGCCCAAGTGGCCCCGTGGAGCGCGACCAGCGCCCGCGTCACCGGGTCGGAGGCTCCGCGAGCCTCGACGAGAACGGCGTCCCCCTCAGCGTGATCGCCGGACTCACGGAGCGCCGCGGAGAGATCCGGCGCGAGGGCGAGCCGCCGCTCGTCTCCGGGTGGAAGGACGGCGGTCGCCCTGCGCAACAACCCGCGACCCGCATTGAAGTCGCCGCGATCGAGAGCGCCCCTTCCGGCTGCCGCGAGGTGCTCGGCCGCCCGGGCTGAGAGGGCCGGGAGAGCGGGATCGGCCGGGTCGAGCTCCGCGCGGTAGCCGCGGGCCTGCTCGAGGTGGTAGCCGAGGATCTCGTCCCGCTCGATGAGATCGTGACGTCCGAGCCAGTCCGCGAACTGCTCGTGCAACTGCGCCCGGGTCGCCTTCGGTAGCGACTCGTAGGCAGCGTCGCGGATGAGCAGGTGCCGGAAGCGGAACGCGTCGTCGTTCGCGAATGTCGGCTGATCCGGGCGGATGAGCTCCTTCCGAACGAGCGCGGACAGGTGCGACTCGAGCGCAAGCCGCATGGGCGCCGGAGCGAGCTCCGCGACCGATCCGCGGTGGAACACCTGACCCTCGACCGATCCTCGCTCCATGACGACCCGCTCGTCGGCGCCGAGCGTGTCGAGCCGTGCCTGAAGCAGCGCGTGGATCGTCGGTGGTACGACGATCTCGCCGTCACCGCCCTGCTCGCGCACCATCGCGAGCATCTCCTCGACGAAGAGCGGGTTCCCCTCCGACGCCGCGGCGATGCGGTCTCGCGCACTGTCGTCGAGCCGCGCGCTTCCGAGCAGGTTGTCGATCAGCGTGTCGCAGTCCTCGTGGTCGAGCGGCTCGAGCAGGATCGAGCTCGCGTTCATCTTCCCCCCGCCCCACCCCGAACGAACGTCGAGCAGCTCCGTGCGCGCGACGCAAAGCAGAAAGATCGGCGCGTCCCGTGAGAAGTCCGCGATGTGCTCCACGAGGTCGATGAACGTCGGCTCCGCCCACTGGAGGTCGTCGATCACGACGACCTGCGGACGCTCGGCTGCCCGGGTTTCGAGCAGGCGGCGAAAGGCGAGCCGCGTCTCCTCAGGTGAGGAGCCGATCACGGTGTCGTGATCGACGCCGATCGCGACGAGGATCTCGACCAGCGGCCAGTACGTGATGTCCTCGCCGTAGTGAAGACAGCGGCCGCGAAGGATGTCCGCCTCCGGCATCACCCTCTCGAGGAAGTCGGCGACGAGTCGTGACTTGCCGATTCCCGCTGGGCCGAGGAGCGTGAAGAGTCGGCACGTGTTCTCTGCGACGGCGTCCTCGAAGTCGCGGTGCAGGCGATCGCGCTCCCGCTCGCGGCCGACGAGGGGTGCCTCGGGGTGGCGGGCGAGCCCCGCGGTGTCGGGAAGCACTTCGAGCAGACGGAACGCCTCGACGGGCTCGGACTTCCCTTTCAGGGTGAGCGCCTCGACCGCCTCGACCCGGACGGCGTCGCGGACGAGGTTTCGGGTCTCCGCGCCGATGAGCATCTCCCCCGGTGGGGCCGCCTGCTCGAGCCGCGCGGCGACGTTGACGGCGTCACCGGTGACGAGCGTGTCGCTCTGCCCACCGACGACGACCTCGCCCGTGTTGACGCCGATCCGCGCTTCGAGCCCGTGCTCGGAAATCGCTGCGCGCATCTCCGAGGCGGCACGCACGGCGCGGAGCGCGTCGTCCTCGTGCGAGATCGGGATCCCGAAGACGGCCATGACCGCGTCGCCCACGAACTTCTCGACCGTGCCGCCGTGGCGCTCGATGATCGTGCGCAGGTCGTCGAAGTAGCGGCGCATCCGAGCGCGCAGAGCCTCTGGGTCCGTGGACTCCCCCAGCGCAGTCGAGCCGACGAGGTCGCAGAAGAGGACGGTGACGACCTTGCGCTGCTCTCGCGCAGGCTGCGGCGCTGTCAGCTGCAGAACCGCGCGTCGTCGGAGTTCTCGCGCCCACAACTGGGGCAAGCGGGCATTCGCGGAGTCTACGAGCGGACGGGCTCGAGCTCCGCGAGCTCGATGCCGGCCGCGAGCGTCGCGGCGAGCGAGGGGTCGAAACGACCTGCGCCGACCTCGCGTACCGAGGCCGAGCCGGCGGCAACCGCGAGTCGCACCGCA
>JAERMP010000344.1 GCA_016844515.1 Thermoleophilia bacterium
AGAGCCTCTCGCCGGGCCAGCAGGTCGTCAAGATCGTCCACGAGGAGCTCACCGCTCTGATGGGGGCAGGGGACTCGCGGCTCGCCTTCGGACGACCGCCGACCGTGATCCTCCTCGCGGGGCTCCAGGGGTCGGGCAAGACGACGACTGCCGCCAAGCTGGCTCTCCTCCTGCGCAAGGAGGGGAAGCGGCCCGCTCTCGTCGCATGCGACCTGCAGCGGCCGGCCGCGGTTGAGCAGCTCGAGCAGCTCGGCCGCCAGATCCAGGTTCCGGTCTACCGTCTGGACACGAAGGACGCGGTCGCGGCTGCCCGCCACGGGCTCGACCAGGCGAGGCGGGATGGTCTCGACGTCGTCATCCTCGACACGGCGGGGCGGCTCCACATCGACGAGCAGCTGATGGAGGAGCTCGAGGCGGTCCGCGACGCCACTAAGCCGCTGAACATCCTCCTCGTTCTCGATGCGATGACCGGGCAGGAGGCGGTCAACGTCGCGCTCGCTTTCCAGGAGCGCGTTTCCTTCGACGGCATCGTTCTGACGAAGCTCGACGGAGACGCACGCGGGGGTGCGGCGCTCTCCGTCAAGGCCGTCACCGGCAGACCGGTGAAGCTCGCGTCCGTCGGCGAGAAGCTCGATCAGCTCGAGTACTTCCATCCCGACCGCATGGCTTCCCGGATCCTCGGCATGGGCGACGTGCTTACGCTGATCGAGAAAGCCGAGGCTGCAGTCGCCGAGGACGAGCAGGCCGACATGGAGCGGCGCCTCCGAGCAGGGGAGTTCACGTTCGACGACTTTCTCGCGAGCTACGGGATGCTGCGGCGAATGGGGCCGCTGCAGGGTGTGCTCAAGCTCGTACCGGGTCTCGGCAAGCAGCTCCAGGGGCTCGACCTGGACGAGAAGCAGCTGGCACGAGTCGAGGCGATTGTGCTCTCGATGACGCCGAAGGAGCGGCGAATGCCGCACCTCATCTCGACCCAGCGTCGCCGGCGAATCGCGGCCGGAAGCGGGACGTCGCTGGACGAGGTGAACAAGCTCATGGCCGCCCGCAAGCAGATGGCGAAGATGATGAAGCAGATGGGCAAGGGCAAGATGCCGACGATGCCGGGTATGCCCCCGCGAAGTAGATAGCGTGGGGTCAGGTCTTTCGTGTTGCACCTTTAGTGCAACATGCAAGACCTGACCCCGAGTAAACGGAGGACGATTTGGCAGTGAAGATCAGATTGACGCGCGTCGGTTCGAAGAAGAACCCGATCTACCGCGTCGTCGTCGCGGACTCACGCTCGCCGCGCGACGGCCGCTTCATCGAGATCGTCGGGCGCTACAACCCGCAGACCGATCCCTCGACGATCGAGCTCGACGAGGCCAAGATCACCGACTGGATCTCCAAGGGCGCGCAGCCGACGGAGCCCGTCTCGCGGCTGATCAAGGTCGCACGCAGCGGTGGCTGAGCTCCTCGAGTGGATTGCCCGCCGGCTCGTTGACGAGCCGGACGCCGTTCGCGTCGAGATCGAGGAGCGCGAGGACGCGGTCGTCTTCCATCTCCACGTCGCGCCCGACGACGTCGGCAAGGTCATAGGTAAGCAAGGCCGCATCGCCCGGGCGCTTCGCAGCATCGTCCGCGCGTCCGGCGCGCGAGCCGAAGAGCGTTACCTGCTCGAGATTGCCGACTGATCCCCGGGATACGTTCGTCAGGGTCGGCCGGGTCGGCCGCCCGCACGGTGTCGACGGCGCGTTCGTGGTCGAGGATGGGAGTGAGGACCCGAGCCGGTTCGAGGTCGGCGCGCAGCTAGTGGTAGACGGCGAGCTCGCGACTATTGTGCTCTCCAGGCAGGTGGGCAAGGGCCGTCGAGCGATCAAGCTCGATCGGCGCGCCGAGCGGGGCGCGGAGCTGACCGTCCTCCGAGAGGCCCTCCCGCCGCTCGAGAACGGGTCGTTCTACGTCGCCGACGTCGTCGGGATGGAGGTCGTCGACGAGCACGGCGCACACATCGGTGTCGTGCGCGATGTCGTGCCAGGCCCCGCGAATGACGCTCTCGAGCTCGAAAGAGGTGTGCTACTGCCACTCGTCGAGGACTGTGTGCGCGAAGTCGATCTCGATTCCGCTCCGTGCGCCTCGACGTCTTCACCCTGATCCCGGGCGCCTTCGCGTGGCTGCAGGAGCGCCGTCCGGTGGCTGCGGTGCTCGGTACCGAGCTCGACCTCAGAATCTTCAACTACCGGGACACCACGCCGCTCAGCGCGGGTCAGGTCGACGACGATCCCTACGGTGGTGGGCCCGGGATGGTGCTACGGGTCGACGTCGTCGCGGCCGCGTTCGACGCGGTCTACAGCGGAGTCCCTGAGCACCGGGTCGTCGCGCTCTCGCCCAAAGGTCGGCAGCTCGATCAGGAGCTCGTCGAGGAGCTCGCCACTGAGCCTGTCCTCACGCTCCTCGCGGCGCGCTTCGAAGGCTTCGATCAGCGGATCCTCGACCACCTCTGCACGGATGTGGTGTCGATCGGGCCGTACGTGCTTTCGGGCGGGGAGATCCCCGCGCTCGCAGTGGTCGATGCTGTCGCGCGTCGGCTGCCCGGCGCGCTCACCGAAGGCTCGGGAGAGGTCGAGAGCTTCTCTGCGGCACTCGACGGTGGGCTCGAGTATCCGCACTACACGAGGCCGGCCGAGTTCCGCGGGTGGGAGGTGCCCGACATCCTTCTCTCGGGCGATCACGGACGGATCGCAACGTGGCGCAGCGAGCACGTTAGGAGTGTCACGTGAGCGAGACGGACGAGCAGCATAGCAGCATCGCGGGCACGACTCCGGAGCGCGAAGACGGCAGGCGAGAGGACGAGTGGCGCGTGCCTACCCAGCAGTACGAGCCACCTCCGCCGGCGCCTCCGTTCTCGTGGCCACCGCCACCACCGGCGGGCGCGAGCCCCGAGTCCGAGCATCACGAGTTCCACCACCCGCTCGACCGCGTCACGGGTCGCTTGCCA
>JAERMP010000153.1 GCA_016844515.1 Thermoleophilia bacterium
ATCAGCGAGGGCACGAGCACGAGCGATGCAATCACGGTGAGCTTCTTCGCGACCTCGCCCTGGCCTTCGGTGACCTTCGACTGGTGATGGTCGCGTACGCCGGCGAGGAGATCTCGTGCGATGTCGAGCTCCTCGGTGACGCGCACGAGCGTCTCGTAGGACTCGGCGAAGAGTCGTTCGACAGCCGGCGGAAAGAGCGCATGATCCCCGACCTCGATCCGACCGTCGAGAATTCGGCGTACGGCTGCGCGGGTTGCCGCGACCGTCCGTCGACTGTGCAGGAGTTCGTGCCGGAGGTCGGAGATCCGCGTGCGGACCCGGCTCGCCGGCCACGTGTCGATCGAGTCCTCGAGCTCCTCGATCTCCGCATAGGCGGCGTCCAACGCTTCGAGATAGGTGTCGGCCACGTCGTCCACGAGGCGGTGGACGAGCTCTCCGCTTGACGCATCTTGCTCCGCCGCGGGGTACAGACCAGCGACGTCATACGGAGCGCCGCTGGTCGGTGTCTTCCGCACCGTGACGAGAAGCCCGGGCATGGCGACGAAATCGATCTCCTGGTAGGAAACGCGGTCATCCTCGGGGAGGGGCCGGGCGGCCATGAGGACGCCGAAGGCGTAGGCACCGTGCCCCTCGATCACAGGCCTCGGCTCTCGCCCGTCACCTGGATGGGCTGCGAGCATCTCGACGACGTCGGGGTCCACCTGCACGGGCAGCGCTGCCAAAACCTCTTCACGGGTCGGATCGACCATGTCGAGCCAGGTGGCGGCCACCGCTCGCGAGGGTAGCGCGGGCTGCGGTCGGAGCTACGCGGCGGTTCTACGCCGAGGCTGCGGTGACTTCCGGCTGGTGACGCTGCTCTTCGAGCCACCGCTGTGCATCGAGAGCCGCCATCGTTCCGGACCCCGCTGCCGTGACTGCCTGCCGGTAGGTGTGGTCCTGGACGTCGCCGGCCGCAAAGACTCCCTCAATGTTCGTCCGCGTCGAGCGAGGCTCGGTCACGAGGTAGCCCTGCTCGTCGTGGTCGAGCCAATCGAGGAAGAGAGCAGTGGTCGGATCGTGCCCAATCGCGACAAAAAGGCCGTCAGCCTCGATCTCGCGGGCATCGCCGGTGATCGTGTCGCGAAGCCTGAGGCCCGTAACGTGTCCAGCAGCTTCGCCGAGCACCTCCTCGACGACGGCGTTCAGGACGAACTCGATCTTCTCGTTCGCACGCGCCCGATCGACCATGATCGGCGATGCGCGGAACTCGTCCCTACGGTGCACGATCACGACTTTCCGCGCGAATCGGGTCAGGAACGTCGCCTCTTCCATCGCGGAGTCGCCGCCACCTGCCACCACGACGATCTTGTCGCGGAAGAACGCCCCGTCGCATGTTGCGCAATAGGAGACGCCTCGACCCTGCAGCGTGTGCTCCGAGCTCAATCCGAGCTGTCTCGCGCTCGCCCCGGTCGCAACGATGACGGCCTCGGCGCGATACTCGTCATTCCCGACGTGCACCCGGAACGGTCGCTCCGAGAAGTCGACACTTGTGACGTCGTCGGTGACGAACTCCGCGCCGAAGCGCTCGGCCTGGCGGCGGAAGTCCGACATCATGGCCGGCCCGAGGACACCGTCGGCGTATCCGGGGTAATTCTCCACATCGCTCGTGATCATGAGCTGGCCGCCCCAGTTGAACCCCTCGATGACGAGCGGGTTCAGGTTGGCGCGAGCCGTATACAGGGCTGCTGTATACGCCGCAGGGCCACCACCGATGATGATCACGTCGCGGGCGTCGCTCAAGAGTGCATCCTCTTCCGTACGTTAGCCCCGCTTAGCGGGGGCACGTGGTCTTCAACGCTCGAAGACAGTGGTCTGTTCCCGTGGCCGCGCTATGCAGCGTCGGCATCACCCGCGAGGATCGCGAGCGGCGCCCGCTCGACGAGCTCGGGAGCGGTGAGAGGTCGCGCGGTGCGGTCGACGGGGGCAGGCGCCTCCAGCTCACCGCCGATGCCGTGCTCCTCGAGCTTGCGTGCGGTGACGAGAACGCGCGTCTCGAGTGACCCGACCGCCTCGTTGTACGCAATGACGGTGCCGTTGAGGCTGCGGCCGAGCTTTCCGAGGTGGTCTCCGACCTTCCCGATGCGCTCGTACAGCTCGCGTCCGAGCGCGTGCACCTCCCGTGCGCTCTCTGCGACCGTCTCCTGCTGCCATGTCGCCGCGACCGTCCGGAGGAGCGCGACGAGCGTGCTCGGCGAGGAGAGGATCACGTTCGCGCGCCACGCGTCCTCCGCCAACGCGGGGTCGTGCTCGTGCGCTGCCCGGAGGTACGACTCGTCAGGGAGAAACATGACGACGAAGTCGGGCGACGGCTCGAACTGCCGCCAGTACTGCTTCGCCGAGAGCTTCGTGACGTGGTCTCGAACCTGGCGTGCGTGGTCGGCGAAATGACGTGTTCGGTCGCCCTCATCCGTCGTTTCGAAAGCGTCCAGATAGGCCGCGAGCGGCGCCTTCGCGTCGACGACCACGTGCTTCCCGCCCGGAATCCGGACGACGAGATCCGGCCGCAGCGTCCGCTCGTCGTCGGACGTGGTCGCCTGCCGGACGTAGTCGCAGTGCTCGATCATCCCTGCCTGCTCGACGACGTTGCGCAGCTGCACTTCGCCCCAGCGCCCGCGGACATGCGGGGCGCGAAGCGCGTTCGCGAGGTTGCCTGTTCGCTCCGAAAGGGCGGTCACTTGTATGCGCAGGGCGCCGTACGCCTCCTGGCGAATACGCTCGACTCCCTGGAGCTGCTGATCCATCCGTTCGAGCGAGTCCTTGAGCGGGCGCACGTAACCCGACAGCCGAGCGTCGGCGAGCTCGAGGAAGCGCGCACTGTTCGCATCGAGCGCCTCCGACGAGAGCGTCTTGATCGCCGCTGCGAGCCGGTCGTCCACGACGGCTCTCTCCGCGGCGAGCTCCGCGTCGGCTCCCGCCAGGTTCCGCTCCAGCTCGATTACCTGCTCAGTGCGCCGGTTGCGCTCTGCCAGCGCAGGGCGTACGGCGACGTAGACGCCTAACGCGCCGAGGGTGAGGCCGGTGACGAGTGCGAGGATCACCATCCGGTCAACGAACGGTAATCAGGCCGACGGACGGCACTGCTTACTCAACCGGGACGCAAAGGAGCTGCTGCTACATTCGCGCGCTACATGGCCGACAAGCCACGAGTAAAGGCGCCGAAGCAGCGCACAACTGCCAGTTCCGACGGCACCGACCGCCGGCGGAAGCTGCTGCTCATCGGCGGTGTGCTGGCGGCACTCGTCGCGGCAGCCGCCCTCTACGCGACGATCGGGCGTGGAGGTGGGGCGAACGAAGAGGCGGTACGCGCCGATCTCGAGGCCGCCGGCTGCACGCTGAAGAGCGTCAAGGCGCTGCCCGGCGACCATTCGGTCAGCCCGGGCGGGATTTCGGGTAAGTGGAACACCGACCCTCCGACGAACGGGCCGCATTACGAGCAGGCTGCGATCTTCGGCATCTACGAAGACGAGCTCGAGCCGGCACGCGTCATTCACGACCTCGAGCACGGCGGTGTCTTCATCCTCTACGGCGACGAGGTACCGGACTCGACGGTGCAAGAACTCGAGGCGTTCTACGACGATCACAAGACCGGCACGATCATGGCTCCGCTGGCCCGGCTCGGGGACGAGTTCGCGCTCGGCGCGTGGACAGCCGAGGGAGAGGACGACAAGGGCCAGCTCGCGAAGTGCACGGCCTTCGACGCCGCCGCCGTCTCCTCGTTCTTCCGAGCATTCCAGTTTGTCGGCCCGGAGCGGTTCGACCCGAGCCAGCTGCGGCCAGGTCACTAGTGTTGGCTCGCGGCGTACACTCGTTCCCGCCGGGGTGGCGGAACGGGTGAGACGCGCCTGCCTTAAAAGCAGGTGTCCCTTTCGGGACGTGTGGGTTCGACTCCCACCCCCGGCATTTGCGCAGGATCAGGATCCGCGAGCGCGGATCCTGATCCGCGAAGATCCCTGAAGCGCGGCCGCTTCCGCGGCCGCGATCGTCACTTTCACCTCCGCCGCTCGGTCGTCTCTTGAGCTCGGCCTCGATGTCGAATGTGGCGACGCGCGGGTACACTCCGCCGGCCGTGGCGAGCCCGCCGCAAGCGCTTGCCCATGCCCAGCTCGAGTGGGATACGCCGCTCTACCGTATGGCGGTCGCGCAGTTCGACCAGGCCGTCCCCGTGGCAGGTATCGCGGAGGACGCCGCCGAGCGACTGCGCTACCCGGAGCGCTGCACGATCGTCAGCATTCCAGTGCGCATGGACAGCGGCCAGCGCGTGGTCTTCCCCGGCTACCGCGTCCAGCACTCGAGCATCATCGGTCCGACGAAGGGTGGAATCCGGTACGACACGGGGGTAACGCTGGGCGAGTGCGCTGCGCTCGCAATGTGGATGACGTGGAAGTGCGCGCTCTTGCGGCTCCCGTACGGAGGGGCCAAAGGAGGCGTCCGGTGCGACCCGCGCGCTCTTTCGCTGGGAGAGGTCGAGCGCTTGACGCGCCGCTTCACGTCTGAGCTCCTTCCGATCATCGGGCCTCAGGAGGACATACCCGCGCCGGACATGGCCACAAACGAGCAGACGATGGCGTGGATGATGGACACGTACTCGATGCAGCGTGGCTATGCGGTCCCGGAGATCGTCACCGGCAAGCCGATCTCGATCGGCGGCTCGATTTTCCGGCACGAGGCCACGGGCGCGGGAGTGGTGATGATCGTCAGCCGCGCCTGCGATCGATTGGGTTGGCCACTCGCCGAGCAGCGCTGCGTCGTCCAGGGCTTCGGGAACGTCGGCGGCATCGCTGCGCTCGAGCTCCACACCCGCGGCGCGTCCGTCCTGGCGGTCTCGGATGTGTCGGGTGGGCTCTACTCGGCGGCCGGGCTAGATGTCCCGGCGCTCCTCGAGTACGCCCACGAACACGGGTCTCTCGAAGGTTGCGACGCGGGGCTGCGGCTTACGAACGACCGGCTGTTGGAGATCGAGTGCGACATCCTCGTGCTCGCGGCACGCGAGGATCAGATTACCGCAGAGAACGCGCCACGTATCCGGGCGCGGATGCTCGCCGAGGGGGCGAACGGGCCGACGTCTCTCGAGGCGGACGAGATTCTGCGGGAGCGCGGGATTCCGATCCTACCCGACATCCTCACGAATGCAGGCGGTGTGACCGTCTCGTACTTCGAGTGGGTGCAGGACCTCGGCCGCCTCTTCTGGACGCGCGACGAGATCCGCGCCAAGCTCGAGGCGAAGCTCTCCGACGCCTTCGATCGCGTTTGGGACCTGGCCGAGGAGCAAAAGGTCCCGCTGCGGACGGGTGCGCTTGTCGCCGGGATCCGCGACGTGTCGGACGCCCTCGAGGCGCGGGGGATCTTCCCGTGAGCAACGCTCGCCTTCGGCTCGCGTTCGCGGAGGAAACCATGTTTCCCCCGCGTGCCCCCTTCTTCTTGAGAGTGTGGGGAACCTTCCGGTTCCCCACACCCCTCCACACTCACGGGCTGGAGGGCAGCCCGTGAGCGTCGTTCGGGACGCGATGGTCTCCCATCCGGGGCAGCTTCCGGCGGACGCGTCGGCGCAGGCGGCGGGCGAGCTCCTGCAGAGGCCGGAGGTCCGTGCCGTCTTCGTCACCGAGGACGAGCGTTTGGTCGGCGTGGTTACGAGGAA
>JAERMP010000154.1 GCA_016844515.1 Thermoleophilia bacterium
GCCGACCGCCCGCACGACCCCGCGCTCGTCCGTGAAGGATGTTCCAAGGAGCGCGCGGATCGCCTCCGCGACCGCGTCCGCCTCCTCCCAGGAGGACTGACTGCGCCCCGCGTGCTCGATCGCGTCGATCACGAGGCCGTTGCCGGCCGCGAGCGAACGGAGCCCGCTCACCTCGGCGGGCAGCAACCGGCCCTCGTAGTACGCCTCCGAGGTGAAGTCGCAGATCTCCGGCCGCAGGCGCCAGGTGCGCTCGAGGAAGATGCCCCGCTCGGGAGGCACCGTCTCGTCCAAGCCCAGCAGCTGCTGTAACACCGACACCTTGGCGGCGTCCGGCTGCGCGCCCTGGGAGACCTGCGGGAGCTGGTTCGGATCGCCGAGCAGCACAAGGTTGCGCGCGGCGGAACCGACCGCGAGCGCGTCGGCGAGCGAGACCTGGCCCGCTTCGTCGACGAACAGCGTGTGCAGGCGCCCCTCGAAGTCCTCGCGCGCGAAGAGCCAGGCCGTCCCAGCCACCAGCTGGAGCTCGTCCTCGAGGAGATCACCCCAGTCGTCGCGCCAGTCGATGAACTTCCCCTCGAAGCGCGACTCCTCGTTTCCCCCGGTCGACTTCTTGCGGCCCGTGAAGACGAACCCCTGCTCGCGCGCCTCGCGCTCGATCTCTTCGAGCAGCTTGTTGATCGCCTTGTGGCTGAGCGAGGTGACCCCGACCCGCTTCCCGTCTCGCATCAAGGCCACCGCCATCTTCGCCCCCTGCCACGTCTTGCCCGAGCCGGGAGGGCCTTGCACGAAGAGGTAGCTGTCCTCGAGCGTGGAGACGGCCTCGACAGGCGCCAGCTCGAGTCGCGCGCGCGGGAGGCCGCGCTCGAGGACGGCGACCACGGCCGGTTGTGCGTCGCCGTCGAGGTACGAGCGCGCGAGCCGCGCGAGCGCCCCTCGCTGCTCGCGATCGTGGATCGGCTTCACCGGAATGAGCGCACGCGGGAGCGGCTCTGAGGCCCGATTCTTCCCGCGCCACAGCCTCACGAGCCCCTGCTCGTCGTCGACCGTCACGCCGTAGGTCTTCTCCGTCACCGGATCGACGGCATCGCCGCCGATCTTGTGCTCCTGCTCCGGGAAGGTGAAGGTGTAGACGAGCGAGCTCTTGTCGGGCTCGGGCTCGCCGACAAGCTCGAGGCCTCCGATCGTGTCCGTGTCCGCGATCAGCTCCTCCTCCGAGAGCCCCACGTGTAGGAACCACTCCCACCACTGCGGCTTCGCTTCGCGACGGTGGTAGTCGAGGAGCTGCGCGAGGAGCCAGGGCGCGTCGCCTTCCTCGGCCGAGCGCGCGAGCAGCGCGTCTCTGAGCACGGCGCGCTCGGGGGGCATCTCCTCGTCGGCGGGAGGCTCGGGCACGGGCGACGGGCGCCAGGGGAGACCGGGCGGGCGCCGATGCAGGAGCCACTCGTGGAGCGCGACCGTCGAGCGGCAGTCCTCCTCGTTGTACGCCTCGATGTCTCTGAGAAGAGAGTCGTCGCCACTCTCGAGCCAGTGCTCGAACAGGACGGTCGACTCGTCGCCGCCCCGGACCTCGGCCGTGCGCACGAACTCGTACAGCTCCTCGATCGCCTTGATCGAGTAGCTCTCCACCGAGGCGCGGAGCGACTGCTTGACGACGCGGTAGAGATCGACGAGCACGTCGCCGCGCAGGAAGCCGTCCACCTCGTTCTCGCGCGTGGCGTGCTCGCCCATGAGGCGGCGAAGCGCTGTGCGCTCATAGGAGGCGTAGTGGTAGACGTGCGCGCCGGGGTAGCGGCGCCGCCGGGAGACGACCCAGTCGACGAAGCGCTCGAAGATCTCGCGCTCGCCCTCGCGATCGCGCGCCCAGGCGGCTTCGTAGCGAACCGTGCCGTCCTCGTCGCGGTAGCACCAGCCAAACAGGTACTCGAGCCCGCGCGCCGGCTCGTAGAAGGGATGGCCTTCGAGGTCGAGCCAGACGTCGCCGAACGACGGCTCGGGCAAAAGCCGAAAGCCGCGGCCCTCCTCGTCTGGCAGGTGATCCACGCGGTGCACGCCCGTCTCGCGGCGGTAGAGCTGGAGTGCGGCCTGGTGGCGGATCGGCTCGAGCGTCTCCGTCCGCATGCCCTCGACCTCGAGGCCGGGCTCCTGCACACCGAGTACGGCCAGCGTGGGAATGCCGTGCTCGGCGAGGTGGTCTGCCTGGCTGCGGCGGAGCCCTGCGACGAGCACGAGATTGTCGTCGTCTCGGAGCTGCTGCTTGCACAGGTTGCGGAAATCGCAAAGCCCGCAGTGATCGCACGGCCACGGGTAGGTCTCAGGCGTCTTGTCCAGCGCCTCGAGAAACCGCTCGCGCGAGCGTCGGAAGTGGGCCATGTGGTCGGCGGTGCGAAATGTCTCCCGCAGTCCAGTACCGAGCTCCACGTGGAAGAACTCGGGAAGCCGCCCCTGAATCCGCCCGAGCTGCTCCGAGTAGAAGCAGAGCTGGAGCACGTGCGCGGGCTTGGCGGAGCGGGCGAGCTTGGTATCGACGACCTCGTATGTCGTCTCTCCCGTAGGGGCGAGGCTTGCCTCGCCCTCATCCTCCTCCACCCTTTCGAGAAAATCCGCGAACCCGCGCCAGGTCCCGTCGGACAGGTACGGCTGGTAGATGACGTCGGCCTCGCCGGCGCGAACCGCCTCCTCGGTGAGCCGCCGTGCCTCCCCAGCGTCGAACCCCTCGTCGTCGTAGGTGGGAATACGGACGATCGAGCGACCCTCCGCCTCGAGCCGTGCGAGGTATGCAGCCTCGTGCTCGTCGCCCTTGCCGCGGATCAGGTCGCCGTGCGTGTCGTCGACGTGCGGCCGCGCGAGCTCGCCGCGCTGAACCTGGAGCGAGAGGTTCGTCAGGTGCGGGCAGGCCAGGTGGGCCGAGAGGTCGGAGGGAGAGAGGAGCAGCGTGCCGTCAACGGCGAGTCGCATCACCCGGAGTATCAGCAGAAGAGCGGCGCGCGCTTACGGCGCCGGTCGCGTTCATGCGTTTATGAGCTCACGGGCATGTCCCGAGAGGAGGATTGTCAACCCTGGTGACGGGTGCCAGCATCTCGAGGTGCGTGCCACCCAGGACCACCGAGGTCGCACCGTGGAACTCACGGAGGCCGCGATCGACCACATCCTCGGGTCGCACAAGAAGATGGCGCCTCATCTCGACGCGGTCCTACACGCCGTCGAGCGTCCGACCGTCCACCTCCGCGGGCGCGCCGCGAACGAGGACTGGTACTTCCTCGCCGCCGCCGGCCCTGCCCTGCCCGGTGGCTCCACGTGGTCGTACACTTCTTCGGAGAAGAGGGCAGCGTGACGACCGCCTTCGGAAGGAGTCGACTCCCATGACGCTCACTCTCGGGGGAATAACGTTCGACCGCGTCGTCTACGACGCCGAGGGCGACGTGCTGTACCTGCACGTCGGTGACCCGAGCACCGCAGTCGAGTTCGAGGGCGTTCCCGAGGGGCATCACGTCCGCTACGCGGTAGATGGCAGTCTCGTGGGGATCACTCTGCTCAGCCCGAAGTGGCTGCTCGAGCACGACGGCGAGATCGTGCTCACCCTGCCGGAACGAACGATCCGAGCGACCGACCTTCGTCCGGCGCTGGCAGCCGCATAACGGCACACTCCGCCTCGGCGAGTCAGAAGGAGAGCGACGCAACGTAGCCGCGGGTTGCGTCAACCGGAGTATCAGCGACTGGGCCGCGCGCTTGCGGGTTCCACAGTCCATTGAGTATTTTTACTCAGTCCGTTGAGTAAAATGTCCAGCGTGGCGCTTCCGACGTACCGCCGGCTCGTGATCTTCGAGGAGATGCTCGCGCGTCTCGTCGAGCCGCGTCGGTTCATCCAGGTAATCGCGGGCCCCAGGCAGGTGGGCAAGACGACGTTGGCGCGGCAGGTGCTCGAGGCCGCCGAGCTCCCGTCCCACTACGCCTCCGCGGACGAGGCGGTCGGGTTCGACATCGCGTGGATCCGGGCCCAGTGGGAGATCGGGCGGCGTCTTGTTCGGGAGCGCTCAGGCGAAGCCGCCGTCCTCGTGCTCGACGAGGTGCAGAAGGTGCCGCGGTGGTCAGACACCGTGAAGGGCCTCTGGGACGAAGACTCCGCGAGCGGCCTCCCTCTCCATGTCGTCGCGCTCGGTTCTTCGCCCCTCCTCGTCCGGAGGGGTCTCACCGAGAGCCTCGCCGGGCGCTTCGAGGTCGTGCGTGTCCGGCACTGGAGCTTCACGGAGATGCGCGATGCCTTCGGGCTCGACCTCGAGCAGTTCCTTTTCTTCGGCGGCTACCCGGGGGCGGCCGGCCTCGTGGGCGACGAAGCGCGCTGGCGCTCGTATGTGCTCGACTCTCTCGTGGAGACGACGATCTCGCGTGATCTGCTCCTTACGAGCCCCATCGGCAAGCCCGCGCTGCTCCGGCGACTTTTCGGGCTCGCCTGCGAGTACTCGGGTCAGATCCTCTCGTACACAAAGATGCTCGGCCAGCTCCACGACGCCGGAAACACGACGACGCTCGCTCACTACCTCGACCTCCTCGACGGCGCGGGGATGATTTGCGGCCTGCAGAAGTTCTCGGGCTCAGCGGTACGGCGACGTGCATCGAGCCCGAAGCTGATCGCCCACAACACCGGCCTCGTGAGCGCTGTGCGCGGACTCCCGTTCGCCTCCGTGCGATCGAACCCGCAGCTGTGGGGTCGCCTCGTCGAGACCGCAATCGGAGCGCATCTCCTGAACCACGGGCTCACGCCTGCGTACTGGCGGGAGCGCAACCGCGAGGTGGACTTCGTGCTGGAGACCCCGCAGGGGGTCACCGCGATCGAGGTGACGAGCGGGCGACGCAAGGAGGCGCTGCCCGGCCTCGACGCCTTCCTCCTTCGGGTCCCGGAAGCGCGACCTCTGCTCGTCGGGGCGCAAGGGGTTCCACTCGAGGAGTTCTTCGCGAATCCTCCCGAGCGCTGGCTCGGCTGACGCGCTCGAAGCCCCGAGTCTGGCTTTAGCGGCCGCTCGAGCTCGCCGCGCTGAACCTGGAGTGAGAGGTTCGTCAGATGCGGGCAGGCCAGGTGGGCCGAGAGATCGGACGGGGAGAGAAGCAGCGTGCCGTCAGCCGAAAGCCGCATCACCCGGAGTATCAGCGGATCGACGGCGTGTGCTTACGGTGCTGATCGATCCACCGCGCTTCGCGTGTCGAGCGCCTGCCAGAACTGTCCGTCCGTGACGCGGAGCTGGTAGCGGAGGATCGCCCTGAAGCGTCCGGGACTCATGGTCTTCCGCGACGAGAACGAACGGTGCGTGCGAAGCACGATGCCGTCGGGAAGCACCTTCTCGTAGAAGACGTGGTCACTCCGGCGGACCTCATGCCAGCCGTCGATGCGGCAGAACCTCTCGATCTGCGCCCAGGTGGGCGTCCTCACGCCGGCGCGAGAAGCGCCCGCTGCTCGGCGGCAGGCGTGAGCGCGAAGCGCAGGAGCCAGGGCGCGTGTTCGGCGCGATCGGTGGCGGCGTAGAAGCTCGCCCGCTCGAAGTAGTCGGCTGCGTACACGCGGAGCTCGACCACTAGGTCGTCGATCGCCCGGTCGCGATTCGCGCCGAATCCGAGCACGCCGAGCCGCGGCAGAGCCGCTGTGACCTCTCCCTCGTCCTCGGCAACCTCGAG
>JAERMP010000155.1 GCA_016844515.1 Thermoleophilia bacterium
ACATCGCCATGAGCCCGCCGATCGTGAAGAACACGAACGTCGTGACGAGGTACTGGATCCCGATCACCTTGTGATCGGTGTTGACCCGGAAGTAGTCCTTCCAGCTGTGCGCACCGTGGCCGGAGTGGTCCTCGGGTCGGGTTGGGCGCCCGGAGATGTAGTGGAGCCAGTAGTCGAACGCGCCGATGCCGCCGAGGAAGCCGAGTGGAGCGGTCACCATTCCGCCGACCACGAGGATCACCTCGGTCAACCAATAGGGCTCCCAGCCCCACCACAGCCGAAGTGCGAGAACGAGGAGCATGCCGAAGACGAAGCCGAGGCCGGCCATCCACACTCCTCGCACCAGCCCGGGGCCGAAGAACGCCTTCCACATCGGCCCGTGCGGTGGCTCGAAATGGGCGGGATACTCGGCGTGTGGCGTGTCGTGATGAGCGGCCGTCACGCGCGCTTCTCCTGGACCCACTGGTCGAACTCAGCCTGGGTCACAACGCGCGCCTTCGCGCGCATCGTCGCGTGCCCGAAGCCGCAGAGCTCGGCGCAGACGACCTCGAACTCGCCGGTGCGCGTCGGCGTGACGAGAATCGACGTCTCGATTCCGGGCACCGCGTCCATCTTCTGGCCGAAGTTCGGCACCCAGAACGAATGGATGACGTCTACCGCCTCCATGGTGAACCGAGCCTCGCGGTTCACTGGCAGAACGAGCTCGCCGGTCGTGAAGTCCCCGTAGTCGCTGTATTCGAACTTCCAGGCGAACTGCTGCCCGATCGCCTTCACTTCGAGCGGGCTGTTCCCGGCCTCGCCGTTCTGGGACATCACGACGGCGCTGACTATCCCCAGCGCGATGACGAGGATCGCGGGAACCGCTGTCCACGCGATCTCGAGCCCCGTGTGGCCGTGAATGGGCGGTCCGTCCATGTCGTCGTCATCGGGAACCCGCCATTTCCACACCGAATAGATGACCACGGCGGCGACCACCGAGAAGATCACGATCGACATGATCGTGGCGAACCAGTAGATGTCCTGAATCCGATCGAACTCCTCGCTCGCGGAGGTCGGAAGCCACTGGAACAGGACGGCGACGAGCGTGACGAGCACGCCAATCACGACGCCGATCGCGACCAGCTGGACGATCCCCTTGCGCACCGGAGGCGAGCCTACTTCAAGCGCAAGCCGTCGTGGGGCAGAACCGGATCCCGCTCACCGTCTCGCTTCTCGTGCCTCAAATCGCAAAGCTCTCGCTCATCCTCGCCACGCTCGCGATCTCGTTCGCGGCGCTTCTCGACGTGCTCGTCGCGGGGCGCGGCGAGGCGTCCGCGGTGGAGCGTGAGGCGATCGGTAAGGCGAAACCTGTCGTGCTCGCGTTCGGCGCCGATGTCCACTTCGAGGGCATCCTGGAGACCAAGCTCGCGGCAAACCCGTCGGGTGTCCTGGCGCCGATCGGGCAGGTGCTCGACGACGCCGACCTCGCCGTGGTCACCCTGGAGACCGATGTGACCGACAGCGGGGCGGCCGCGACAAAGCAGTTCGCCTTCAGCGCCCGCTGACCGGCTCGGGCCGGGGACAGGTGCTCGCGTCGTGGCGCTCGTTGCGCGGCTGCACCGGCCTCAAGCCCAGCCATCTAGCCCGCCTCAACGCGAGCGCCTCACTCGTGAGAGGGAACGCGGAGATCACTCCGACGGGGGAACGCTCATGTTGTGATTGTCTCGATCATATGGCGGCAGGGCTTTCTGCGGCTGATGAGCACCTTCGCGACACCCAAGAGCTGGACGACGGCCGGCACGGCGGAGGCGGTCGCCCTCCCGCGTCGGCACCTCGTCGCAATCGCGATCCTGATGTGCGTGCCGCTCCCGCTTTTTTCGCTCGCGGCGACCGTGGTTCCGCTACCACAGATGGTCGAAAGGCTCGCAGCGACGTTTATCTCGATCGCCTCTCCCGCACTCGGCGGTGACGGACCGACCATACGCGAGAGCCGGATCGCGGTTCGTTCAGTCGAGATCGTGTACGCCCCTCTGGAGCAACACGAGTCATCCCTGGTCGGCGACCCCTCACAGCGCGGAGGGTCCGCGCAGTCTTCGCGCAGCATTCCCTCGCGAGGTGGCTTCGCCGCTACCCCAGCAGAGGCCGCTACCCCAGCAGAGGCGAACACCGGCGGTGGGTCGCAGGTCGACCCGACCGAGCCGGGTACCGGAGCGGCCGACGACCCCGGTGACACGGGCCCAACTGGATCGGGAGAAGATCGTGGGTCGATAGACCCGCCGACTGGCGGAAGCGCGCCCGGCGACGGCCAGTCCGGTTCGGGCGCTCAATCCGAACCACCTTCCTCGAGTCCGCCCGCCCCTGGCGGGGGCGGCAGCGGAGCCGGCACAGACAGCTCAGGAGGCGGGGGTCAGAACCCACCCTCGGGTGGAGGCAGCCCTCCGGATGGCAACGGTGGAGGCACGCCGCCTGACGCAGGCAGCGGTCAACCCACACCCCCCGGAACCGGCTCAGGTTCCCCGCCAGAGCCCCCGCCCGCGAGCGACGGCACTCCTCCAGGCCCTGGAAGCGGCCGTCCGTGATGGCCCGCGCGCTCGGAGCCGAACGGAAAGGGTCCGCGCTCTTTGCGGCGGAGCGCCCGCCGCGTCTCGTCCTGCGGTTCGCGGTCGTGCTCTCGGTCGCACTCGGTCTCGCCTCTGCACTGATCCTCGTCGTCGTCCACCACTTCGCGCTCTCGCAGGCAGAGCGTGCCGCCACCCGGCAAGCCGGTCTCATGGCGTCCGCCGTTCTCCAGCACGAGGTAACACGAGGAGACGTCGAGGCGCCGGTACCGGCGAGTCGCCGGAAACAGCTCGACGCGCTCGTACGCACGTACGGCCTTGCGGAGGGCATCGTCGGGCTCTCGCTCGTACGCCGCGACGGGCTCGTCACGTACTCGACCGACCACCGGACGATCGGAACGATCGCGTCCCGCCAGCTCGCCTCCGAGGCTGCAGCCGGGACGATCGTGAGCAAAGTGTCGGCCTCAGACCCGAGCGCCAGCGGGGGAGACGGCAAAACGCTGGAGACATACGCGCCGGTGGGGCCGGACGCGAAAAGCGGAGCCGCCCTGATCGCGCAGTCCTACGAAGCGATCGAGGACTCCGCGCGCTCGCTTCAACTTCGAGTTGGCGTGGTCCTCGAGGCGCTCCTCATCGTGCTATTTGCATCACTCGTCCCGTTGCTCATTCGCGTGACGAGGCGTATCCAGGGACAGATCGAGCGCATCCACCAGCAGGCCTTCTACGACGAGCTGACGGGCTTGCCGAACAGGACCCATCTCTTCGAACGACTCGGCTTGGCCGTCTCTCGCGCGGCGGAGGACGAACGCCTGCTCGCAGTTCTCCTCATTGACCTCAACCGCTTCCGCGAGATCAACGACACGCTCGGGCACGAGGTGGGGGACACCGTCCTCGTCGAGGCAGGAAGCCGGCTGCGAAAAGTGGCCGGTGAAGAGCGGTTGTTGGCGCGTCTGGGCGGCGACGACTTCGTCGTCGTGGCCGAATTTGAGACAGAGGCGGACGCGATTGCGTTCGCCGAGGAGGTACGGGCGGCGGTGGAGCCGCCGATCGACTCGGACGGTATGCAGCTCACGGTCGATGCGACCGTCGGCATCGCGTTCTATCCCGCCGACGGCGGAGACGCCCACACTCTGGTCAAGCACGCCGAAGTGGCGACGTATACGGCCAAGGAGTGGCGCACCGGAGTGCTGGGCTACAGCCCGGCCGTCGATCCGCACGATCCGGAGCAGCTCAAGCTGGCGGCGGCACTACGAGAGGCTGCAGACGAGGGTCAGCTTCGACCCCTCTACCAGCCGAAGATCGACCTCGCGACGAACTCGATCGCGGGCTTTGAAGCGCTTACGTACTGGGACCACCCGACCCGCGGGCTCCTGCCGCCGGGCGCGTTCATCCCCGTCGCCGAGCGAACCGGCGCCATCCGGCACGTCACCCGAGCAATCCTGCGTGCTGCAGTCGCACAGCTGCGCGAATGGTCCGATACGGAGCTCACCGTCGCCGTGAACCTGACCGCGATCGATCTCCTCGACGCCGACCTGTTGAAGCGACTGAAGGGTCTGCTTCGAGAGCACGGAGTCGACCCCAGCCGACTCTGCGTCGAGTTGACCGAGAGCACGGTCATGGCCGACCCGGAGCGGGCGCAGTCCATCCTGGCGCAGATCGCGGCAACCGGGGTGCGCGTGTCGATCGACGACTTCGGGACAGGCCACTCCTCCCTCGCGTACCTGAAGAACCTGACGGTTCATGAGGTCAAGATCGACCGTAGCTTCATCGCGGACATGTCCGTGTCGCACAGCAGCCGCATGATCGCCAAGGCGATGATCCAGCTCGTCCACAGCCTCGACCTCCAGGTCGTCGCCGAGGGCGTCGAGGACCCGGAGGTCGACAGCGCGCTGCGCGCGCTAGGTTGTGACTACGCGCAGGGGTACCTCTACGGACGACCCCTGCCGCTCGAAGCGGTCGAGCAGCTCCTCGCGGGCGACGCGCGGCAAGCAGCGTAGCGCCCCGATTCGCTCGGTCAGGCGAGGCTACACTTGCCCGTCCCGGGCCGTTAGCTCAGTTGGTAGAGCAGGGGACTCTTAATCCCAAGGTCGAAGGTTCGAATCCTTCACGGCCCATGCACATTCGTGCCCGCACTCGGCGGGTGATACCAAGCAGAGGTCACGAATCCGTAGAAGGCGGGATGAGCGCAGGGTCAGCGGAGTCGAGCTTCCCGCAACGACCCCCCGTCGAGCCTTTATCCGTCTGCCGAGAGAAGTGAGCCGGAGCCGAGCTTCTTGGCCGCGCGCTTCTCGCCGCGGCGCTCCTTGAGCGTCCTCTGCGGCTTCTTCTTCAACTGCTTCTTCGGCTTGTCGGCACTCTTACTCATTGACGACCTCCGGGGTGGGAGCAGGCCGCCACGTCACGATGACATGTCCGCTTCGATCCTCGGCGGCATTCGCGACGACCCATTTGCCACCGCTCCGCCTCAGGGTATCTCCGACCTTCGGAACCTCGGCGTCGAGAGCAAGCTCCCACGCCCCGTCGGGGTAGCGAACGGTGACGAAAGGTGAGGACATAGCCCCTCTTTTTCCGCTCGTCCTGGCGCAATGGCTCAGGACTCGGGTCACGACGAGAGGAGGAGCTGTTGGAGTTCCTCCAGTGTACCGCTGCCGTAGAGCTGCGACGTCACGAGCCGACTCTGCGTTAACTGCACTGGGATGGCGCCCGCCGCATCCGACGCGCCGCTACGAAATCCTGATCGCGCCTGCTTCTGAGCCGCCCAAGGCTCGACAGCCCGTTACTGGAGACCGAAGCTCAACGTGCCGCGGGCTACGAGAGCCGTACGGCGCGCTTCCGCCGATTCTCGACGGCGGCTGCCCGGCGAGCGCGCTCTGCCGGAGTGGAACGAGCCTCGGAACTGGCGCCTCGCTTGGCCCATCTCACCCGTTCCGCGTCCGTCATCTCACGAATCACGAGCTGCCCAGACGCGACCTGCTCGCGTACGTGCTCGAGCTTCGCCTGGCGCGCCTCGTGATCTCGTTCCCGACTCGTCTTCGCCATAGTTTGAGTTTACCTTCTCTCGTTACCGGGACAGAAAAATCGGCTGCAAATCGAGAGGGGTCGGGCCCGTCCGCCACGAATCCATTCCCGTAGGGCCGGGCTTGCGCTTCTACCGACGGACTCGGCTTCTCGCGAGAGCTTCCGGGCTACAAGGGACTCAGGACCTTCGTCGACCGAGAGAATCGCCGAATGGTCGGTTTCGGCCTCTACGGCAGCGAGGAGAACGCTCGCAAGGTCGACGAGATCATGGATCAGGGGGCCGCCGGCGGCCATGCCCGAAGAACTTCGAGCCTCGGTCCCGAAGCGAACGTTCGCCGGCATCTTCGAAGTCATTCAGCGCAACGGCGTCTAGCG